>DATFTU010000229.1:0-2481 GCA_035261565.1 Bacteroidia bacterium | reverse complement strand
GTATTAAGCTGTGTACTTTTTAAAAGCTTGGTTACTATTAACTGATCGGTAGATGGAAACTGGTCAGAAAACTCACCCACCTGATAAACCTTGCCGTTTAACGTATATTGGTATGAAACCGATAAAACTTCATCGTAGTTTAATGCAGTGTTTAACGAGATATAACCCAAACGGGGGTTTAAGTAATAATCGGTTGCCGGATTTAAACGCCGTGCACGTGTAAGTACCTCAAACTCCCGACCGGCATTAAAAACTTGTTGCGAGCCCGACATAATAGCCGTTAGGTTAGCAACAGCCGTATTATAATTTCTATCATGTATTAAGCCATTAAACGAACTACTCGAATCTACCAGGTTATGATATAAATTTGTTATTGTATTACGAGGAAACTTTGAAACATTTATGGTACTGTCTTTAATATTATAAACAGAAGAGTTGTGTGTGTTTTGATAGAAAATGTGACTGGTATCCTCACCTAAGTCGGCAAAACCAGCAATGTTGCGGGCCTGGTCGAATTGGCTGGTACGGTTAGTTACATACACCTCTATTTTTGTAATTTGTATAGGCGATTGTACAATGGGTGTATTTTGTAACCAAACATTATAATTATCTCTAAAATATTGCGCTAAAAAGTAGTGCCGGTTTGCCTCGTAATTATCTGCCTGTACCGTATAGGTCATTGTTTGCGCACCGTTTTGCACATTTAATTCGGTTTTTTTACCACGCTCTTGCGCAACTAAAGCTGTAGCCGTAAGTTTACCAAATTGCAGAGTTGTTTTAACCCCAAATAAAGTCTGGCTTCCGGTAATAAGCGAGCTGTTAAGTGGTAAGTTAACGTTACCGGCTTCCACTTTTTTCAAAATTTCATCTTCGGTACCGGTGTATTGAATTTTAATCTGGTTCTCAAAATCAAATGAAGCCTCGGTATTATAGTTAGTGGTGAGCTTTAATTTTGTACCGATATTACCTACGATATTTAACTGAATTTTCATATTAAAATCGAAGTTGGATATTTTACGCTGCTTTTGCGGAATGGCGGGGTTTTCGTTTCGGTTGGTTATTACACCAAATAAAAGTTCGGCACTCCCCGTGGGGCGTATATCTACTGTGTTTCCGCCGAATAAACGGTCAAATAATTCGCCTCCCACTTTTAACTGTGGTATAAGTTGCTTTTTAGTGGGGTCGCTTTTAGAGTCGGCCTGGGTACGAGATTTCCAGTAGCTTTTTACCTGCTGTTTAAACTGATAATCTCTATAATCCTGCTCACTCATACTAATAGGTGTCCTATAGTCAAGTGTGCCCATTTTTTGGTCGAACGTATAACTACTATCCTGGGGGTTATAAGTGGTGGTGGTTTTTACGTTTGAAGGCGTATTTAACTGTAAGGGCGTATGCGGATTATAAATTGGCTCGCCATAATCATTATCCCTTATCGGGTAATGTAAATCATCATTTGTTATTGTTTCGGCAGGAGGTGTATCGAGTAAAGAAGCGTTAATAAACGGGTTAATTGCCTGCTTACCAAGTTGTTCGGGTAATAATCGCCCTGTTTTACTACCGGATATAGTAATAAAAGCAAATATGCTGGTGGCCGAGACGGCTAATAAGGTATTTTTAAGAACAGAGTACACTCGTTACAAATTCTTCAATGCAGCTTTAATTAATATTTCTATCGTATCCGTTGATACGCCTTGTTGCTTTATGGCTTTTTCTATGGCTTTTTCGGCCATATTTCGGGCAAAACCCAATGCCACAAGAGCGAGTAACGCCTCATCTTTATTTTTATTGTATGATGGCGTTAAAATTTGTGAAATTCCGCCTTCGTGCTTGCCCAATTTACCTTTTAAGTCAACTACAATACGCTGAGCTGTTTTTTCGCCAATACCTTTTATACTTTTTAACAAGGCTACATTGGCTGTGTTTACAGCCCCGGCAATTTCTGCGGCAGATAAGGACGATAACATAAGCATAGCGCTGCTGCCACCCACCCCTGATACTGAAATTACTTTTCTGAAAATATCGCGCTCATCCATATCAAAAAAGCCATAATGCTTGGGGTTGTCGTCTCTTACAAAAACTTGCTCAACATATAACTTACATTCTGTAGCATCAGCTAATTTTGTATATGTGTTAAGTGAAATATTAAGCGCATAACCAATATTTCCTGCTTCAATAACTACAAAAGCCGGTGTTTTTTCTGCAATTTTTCCTTTAATAAAATCAATCATAAACCAATAACAAGACTTTTATTTTTTGTTTTGGGCATCAATTACAGCAATGGTTACCATGTTTACAATTTCGCGCACCGAACTGCCTAATTGAAGTACGTGTGCCGGTTTTTTAAGCCCCATTAAAATAGGACCAATGGCTTCGGCCCCGCCTAATTCCTGCATTAATTTATAGGCAATGTTTGCTGATGCCAGGTTAGGGAAAATAAGTGTATTTACATCTTTATCTACTAAATCAGAAAAAGAGAATTGT
>DATFTU010000228.1:0-5672 GCA_035261565.1 Bacteroidia bacterium | reverse complement strand
GCTTTTCTACGGCTGCATATCCTTCTATTTTTTCGCAAACAATATCTTCTCTATTGCAAAGAGCTTTAAAAACAAGTGCGTAATCATTACAAATTCCTTTTTTCCTTTTTAAAGTTTTTATAATTGCTTTTTCATCAAAATCATAATCCACAATTAAATTTGGAAGATATGTACCAACCGCTTTATAGTTGTAACTTATATTTTGCGTCATCCAGTAAAATATAGCTCTTACTTTTTCTGAATCGGTTTTAAACGGCTCCGTAATTTCATCCGCCAGGTAATCATAATCGGTTGTGCTGGCAATATGTTTAGACACCACAATACTGTCAACATAATTTCGTGTTTGTCCCATTAAAACTCCCTGAGTTAAGAGAATAAGAAGCAAGATTATTTTTACATATATTTTCTTAAAATCCATCATATTCCCTAATAACAAAGTGTTAATTTACTAAGTATGCTGCTTTTTGCAAAACTTACATATTCAAAAAGTTGTTGTTACCAGCAACAAATTCTATTTGTTTATGCGTTACAGGATGCTCAATAATTAATTTGGCGGCATGCAAGGCAATGGCATCGGGTTTATGAGTGGTTATTGAGCCGTAAAGTGTATCACCTATAATAGGGCAATTTAAACTTGCCAGTTGCACACGTATTTGATGAAACTTACCCGTATGTAACTCAATATCCCATAAAAAATATTGATTATAAGCTTTAACCGAATAGGATAATTTTACTTTTTCGGCATAAGGGGTGCCTTCAGGCACAAGCATAGCCTTCTTTTTTTCTTTACGGTGCCATTGCTCTAATGTACCAGTCATAATTACAGGCGCAGTTGCAGTAAATGCCAAATAATGTTTAGCTACAGTTCGGTTAGCAAACTGCTCGCTTAAATGCTTTAAGTAATCCTTGTTTTTAGTAAACAGTACTACGCCGCTAACGGGGCGGTCTAACCTATGTAAATGCTGCGCATAAGGCAATTTGCTGCCTGTTTTTTCTTTTAAATAATTTTTAACCTGTTGTAATAAATTAGGAAAATTATTTCTGTCGGGCTCAACCATTAAACCGGCAGGCTTATTGCATACCAGCAGTACCTCATCTTCGTATATAATTTCAGGGTTACCCATGGTTAAAAACAAGCTTACAATATATTAAATAATTAAATCAATAAAATATAGGCTGCTTCATAAAAACAATTATTTTTGACAAAAGTTTTTTGAGTTTGTAATTTAAAAATTTAGATAAAATGAATATCCACGAGTATCAAGGTAAAAGTATTTTAAAAAGTTTTGGTGTTGCTGTGCAAGAAGGTATTGTTGCTGAAACGCCCGAGCAAGCTGTTGAGGCGGCTAAAGAAATGAAAGTAAAATACAACAGCGACTGGGTTGTTGTAAAAGCACAAATACATGCCGGCGGACGTGGAAAAGGTGGCGGAGTTAAATTGGCCAAAAACCTGGATGAAGTAAAACAAAAATCATCTGAAATTATTGGCATGCAATTGGTTACACCACAAACGAGTGCCGCAGGTAAAAAAGTACATAAAGTACTTATTGCACAAGATGTGTATTACCCGGGTGCCTCTCCTACAAAGGAGTTTTATATGAGTATTTTACTAAACCGTACTACCGGCAAAAACATTATTATGTATAGCACCGAGGGCGGTATGGATATTGAGCATGTGGCAGAAACCACTCCTCATTTAATTTGGAAAGAAGAAATTGACCCTAAAGTTGGTTTACGCGATTTTCAATGCCGTAAAGTGGCTTTTAACTTAGGTTTAAGCGGCGCTGCGTTTAAAGAAATGACCAAATTTGTGGCCTCGTTATACAAAGCTTATGAGTCTATAGATGCCTCGTTATTTGAAATTAACCCTGTTTTAAAAACATCCGACGACAAAATTATTGCTGTTGATGCTAAAGTTACTATAGATGATAACGCACTGTTCCGTCATAAAGATATTGAGGCTATGCGTGATGAATTAGAAGAAAACCCAATTGATGTTGAAGCCCGTAAAGCAGAACTTAACTACGTAAAACTTGACGGAAACGTGGGCTGCATGGTTAATGGCGCAGGTTTAGCTATGGCTACCATGGATATTATTAAACTATCGGGTGGCGACCCCGCTAACTTTTTAGATGTGGGCGGTACAGCCAATGCCGAGCGTGTTGAGAAAGCATTCCGTATTATTTTAAAAGATAAAAACGTAAAAGCTATTTTGGTAAATATTTTTGGTGGCATTGTGCGTTGCGACCGTGTGGCGCAAGGTGTTGTAGATGCCTACAAAAACATGGGTAACATACCGGTACCAATTATTGTACGTTTACAAGGTACTAATGCCGAAGAAGCTAAAAAATTGATTGAAGCATCGGGTTTAAAAGTGTTTTCGGCCATTCAATTACAAGAAGCTGCTGATTTAGTGAAAAAGGTTATAAATAATTAATTAGATTTGCTTACCATTTTAAATATAAGTATGAAAAAAATATTTATCACAACACTCTCAATTGCAGCAATAAGCAGTGTATGTATGCTAACTTCTTCCTGCGGAGGTGGTAATAAAGCTGACGGAGATAACATGGCTGCTGATAGCACCAAGGTTGATACAACAGCCGCTAAACAAAGTGCAACATCAAGCACCGAAATGAGCTATCAGATACCATCGCCCAAAGAAATGTTTGTTTTTATTAAGCAAGTTGCCGGTAAAAACAACAAGCGTGTAGATGTTTTAAACAACCCGGACAATGCAAAAAATTATGCTGATGCAAAAACACAGGCATTAAACTTTGGTATTTACAGTTGCGATTTAACCTACTGCTCTATTTTTGAAATTGGTACCGATGTGCTTAAATATTTTAAAACCGTAAAACAATTAGGTGACGCTATTGGTGTATCAAGCTCTATTAACCCAGCTATGCTAAAAAGCCTGGAAAAAAATATGGGTAACCCCGATTCGTTAGTTGAAATTGCTGATAACCTATATTTCTCTTCGTTTGAAAGCATGCAAAACTCTCAGCAAGGTACTACATTAGCCTTATCAGTTGCAGGTGGTTACATTGAAGGATTAAACATTGCCTGTGGTTTGGTAAAATACGATAAAAAAAATCCGGCAGTTGAACGTATAGCCGATGAAAAATATACACTTGACAACATTATTGATTTTATGAAAAAATACGAAAGCGATGCCGGGGTAAAAGAAACTATTGGCAAGCTTGAAGATTTAAGAAACACCTTTAACCAGGTAACTGAAAAACAAGAAGGTGCAGTTGCCGTTAAAGAAGAAAAAGGAACTAAAGTATTGGGTGGCGGCAGTGAGTCGCAAATAACCGAAGCACAATACAAGGCCTTAGCAGATAAAGTGGCTTCTATCAGAAATTCATTTACAGGAAAATAATCAATAAAAAACAGCATACCCATGAAAAGAATATTTTTAGCATTACTGATTTATGTAGGTTTAACAACAAACCATGCCATTGCCCAAGCTGGTGTTTGTGGCGATTTTCATAAAAAAGCTTGTTATATGGAAGGCACTCGTAAAGATAAACATGCCTTTATGTACAACGCACAATCAAAAAGCGGTTTATTTGCACAAGGCTCAACCTCTAAAATGCGTTGTGTGGTTTATAAAGGCAACGATTACCGTATTAGTGTTTGCTGCGAAACTATTTTAGGCGATAAAGTAAACTTTAAAATTTATGATGCCCGTACTAACGAGCTGCTTTACGATAATACAAAAAACGATAACTCGCAGCAGTTTGAGTTTCAGGCTGCAACTACACGCCAATTAATTATTGAGGCCACTGTACCAATGGGCGATGTAAAAGAAGAAAAGGGCAAAGCAGAAAATGCAGCCTGTGTAGGCCTTTTAATAGAAAATAAAATATCTGACCGGGTAGGTTTTTCTCAATACTAACATTAACCTAAACTAATTATAAGAAGGCTTGCTATATAGTAAGCCTTTTTTGTTGCCTTTATTTTTTATTAAAACACTTCTTCAATCATATAAACAATTTTGTTTACTTCAACCGAAGACTGTGATTGCAGGCCTATTAATTTGATCCCTAATGGAGATTGAGGCGATAAAATTATGACATCTATACCATCAATTATTATTTTACCCAAAGCAATACTCAAAAATAAATATCCTTTATTGGTTTTAATTAAACTGCCTTTAGTTATATGCATACTTTTTAAAGTAATATCTGTTTTTTGCAAAAAACTTTTTTGTGCCAACAATTCATCTAACTGCTTACTTATTTTTTCCTGCTCTAACTGCATCATAGCACGTGCGGTTTCGTGCTTATCACCTGCCGAACTTTTGCCATCGTTTAAAGCACCTTCGCCTAACTCATGTAATGTGTTTTGTAAAGCTTGTATTTTTTTATTTACTATTTGCAGGCAAGCATCGTATACTTTTTCTTTTAATTCCATAAAAAGGAAAGGAGCGTTTCTATGCTTTTACTAATTTCTTAGTATAGGTATTGCCATTAGGCGATGAAATTTTTACTACATATATACCTCCTGAAACAGCCGACAAATCAAGTGACTGAATAATTTTATCGGTACTATTAGTTTGCGACGATTTTGTTTGTGTGTTTAAAACCAGGCGGCCAGCAATATCATATAAGTTTACCGTAAGCATGCAATCATTACTGCCGCAAAGTGTATTTATTATATTTGATGTAATTGATTTTATACCATAAGTGCCTTTTAAAATTTGATCGGCTACACAAAAATCAGGGATACCATAACCTAACAACGAATCGGGGCTACTGTACTGCGACGCGCTTTGCTTAATAGCATTAATAACCTGCATATTTGTTTTAGCAGGATTACCCTGCCACAAACAAGCCACCATACCAGCCAAAGTAGGCGAAGCAAAAGATGTTCCGTTGCCATATCCAACACTGCCTGTACCTACGCTGTAGATGCACGTATTTTGCCCCTGGGCTACTACATCAGGTTTTATACGCCCATCGGCCGTGTTGCCTGTTGAACTAAAATTGGCATAAGTTCCTACAGCATCAACTGCGCCAACCGCTAATATACTATCGGCATCAGCCGGTACCGAAATTTTTTCCCAATTTGACCCACCTTCGTTACCGGCGGCAACACAAACAATCATACCACGGCGTGCTGCCATAGTAGCCGAAATACTGGCAACCGATGTACGTCCGTTTAAATCGGCCCAGGTGTGGCTTTGTGTGGGGTCATCAAACGTTGTATATCCTAACGATGAGTTTACCACATCAACTCCCGCACTATCGGCGTACTCAATAGCAGCAACCCACTGATATTCCTCTATTATTTTTTCAGTAGAATCTATTTCGCTACGCAGCAAATAAAATTTAGCATAAGGTGCTGTTCCAATCATTTGCCCCGGCATATTAGCCGCCATACATGATAAAACTTCGGTGCCGTGCCCGCCCTCATTATATATCTGAGTATTATTATCATTAAAAAAATCGTGTGTGGCTATAACCTGGTTGTTGTGCCACAAACTATCAAACACATTAGCAGTTGGGGCATTCATAAAACCATCGTCAATAATGCCAATTTGCATTCCTGTTCCGTTGTATCCCTGGTTGTGCAAGCATTCTCCATTCAGCATATAAATCTGGTCTTTACTTTGCCCGTAATTAAAGATATCACTTTGCGTAGCCATTGTTCTTTCATTAGTT
>DATFTU010000227.1:0-4869 GCA_035261565.1 Bacteroidia bacterium | reverse complement strand
GCACGTTCGCGAATTGGAGGGGCGCATTTAAAAAGTGTGTTACCATTTGGAATTTCTTCGGCACAGAAATATAAATATTGCGGACAGGTTTCAACCGTTAAGGGTAACCCTTTTTCTCGAGCCAGTTTTATTTGCGCTAATGAATCGGCAGACGATAAATGAACAATATGCGTTGGGCAATTAAATTCCTCGCACAATTCAATCATCATTTCAACCGCATTGTCTTCCCAAACTTTTGGGCGAGAATTTAAATACGCCATGTAATTAGTAGGATTTTTTTCGAAAGCAGTTATGCCCTCGTGCATGGTATCCAGCTCGGCATGTGCCAGTAAAGGAATTTTATATTTGGCCATTGTTGCCATGCCTTTTTTTAAATCGGGCAGGGTTACGTTAGGAAACTCATCAATGCCCGAATGCGTTAAAAATGCTTTTATACCAAGCACACCTGCTTTAATAAGCTCGTCTAAGTTATCGGCATTGGCTGGTACGAGTCCACCCCAAAAACCGCAGTTGCAATATAACTTGCCCTCGGTGGCTTTTAATTTATCGTTAAATGTTTTTGCGCTAATAGTTACCGGGCTCGAGTTTAAAGGCATATCAACCAATGTAGTAATGCCACCTGCAATGGCAGCTTTGGTCATTGTTTCAAAACCTTCCCAGTCGGTGCGACCGGGTTCGTTAATATGTACATGCGAATCAATCAGGCCGGGCATAACAACTAAGTCGCCCACATCTTCTATTGGGAAATCAGTTGTGTTTAGTTTGCCATTAATAATATCTGCAATAATGCCATCTTTAATTAAAAGCGTGGCGGGTTGTAATTTGTTTTGTATAAGAACCTGTGTGCTGTGAATACCGAAATGGGCAGAATGATTAGTCATAACAAGAATACAATTTCCAACAAATTTATTAAAGTTGTTTATATTTATGCTTTATTGTGAATAGATAAATTTATGAAGCTGCTTACACCCAATAAGGTGCTACAACGTACCAAACTTTTTTTATTTTTTACTTTTTTGTTTTTTGCACAAAACGCTTTTTGTGTCGAAAAATTTGAAACCCATTTTAGCAAAGGCAACGCGTTTTTTATTTTAGCTTTTATGGGCGGCGTGGGGCTGATTATATACGCGTTAACATCGGCCATAAAATCGTTTACCCATGTGATGGAAAAAAGCAGCGATGATGCCGAGAAAGAAAAATTAAAAGACCGTATGGAGGATGTAGTGCAGGCAAAAACGGTTTTGTTTTACTGCTCGCTACTGTTTGTTTTTTTATACGCTTGCTATGCTTTTGTGAAAGGAACCAACATGGAATCGCATGTTGGTGAGTGGATGAATTTGGTTGTGAGGTGGATGCATGTGGTATTTGGCATTGCGTGGATTGGCGCATCGTTTTATTTTGTGTTTTTAGAAAACGCCTTAAACCGCACCCATAATTTACGCGATGAACTTGCCGGTAACCTTTGGGCGGTGCATGGTGGTGGTTTTTATTATTTAGAAAAATATAAAGTTGCCCCTAAGGAAATACCCAAAGATTTGCATTGGTTTAAGTATGAGGCTTATTTTACCTGGCTATCGGGCTTTACGCTGTTGGTAATTGTATATTATTTAGATGCCAATATTTATTTGATTGATAAAAGCGTGATGGACCTTACACAAGGCCAAGCCGTTGGCATTGGCATTGGTACCTTAGTAGTTGGCTGGCTGGTGTATGATACATTATGTAAATCGTTTTTGGCAAAGCACCAGGTGTTGTTATCGGTTATATTATTAATTTTTATATCGGCGGTGGCGTGGTTTTTATCGCATGTGTTTAGCAGCCGGGCTGCCTATATACATGTAGGTGCAATGCTGGGTACGCTAATGGCGGGCAATGTGTTCAGAATAATTATACCGGGGCAAAAAGCCATGGTAAATGCCGCCAAAGAAGGCAAACCTGTTGACCCGAGTTATGGAAAAAAAGCCTTGCTGCGCTCGCTGCACAACAACTATTTTACGCTGCCTGTAATTTTTATTATGATTAGCAACCACTTTCCCAGTACATACGGAAGCGTATTTAACTGGATGGTGCTAATGGGTTTAACCATTGCAAGCGCTTTAATAAAACATTATTTAAACCTGAAAGAGAAAGGCGAAAAATCGGTTTGGATACTGCCTATTGGCATTGTGCTGATTATATCGTTGGCGTTTATTACACGCCCGATACCGAAATCGGTTTGTAAAAATGATAAAGAAACCACCTTTGCCGAGGTGAATGCCATTATACAAAAACGCTGTTTGGCCTGCCACTCAGCCAACCCGACGGACGATGTGCAAAAGGTTGCCCCAAACAATATTATGTTTGATACTAAAGAAAATATTTTAAAATATGCCGAACGCATAAACCAACGTGCCGTAATTACTAAAACCATGCCACAAGGAAACAAGACAGGCATTACACAAGAGGAACGTGATGCCATTGCTTGCTGGATTGAGAATGGGGCGAAAGCCCAGTAAGGATTTTGATATTGATGTAGTATTTGGTGACAATAGTAAAACGGCAAGAGCGAAGAGCAAATTTTATGAAACAAGTACTTATAGTAATTATACTTTTTCCTTTGTTGTGTTTTGCGCAAACAGATACGCTAATTGTAAAACCAAAACAATGTAGTACAAGTGGCACAGGAAAAGATAAAAAATATTTTGTAGACAATAAAATAGTTGACTCTTTGACTTATGCAACGGCAAGGCATTTTTATGATAGCACCATGTACAAAATTGGAGAGTTTACAACAAAATGGGTTAAGTATTATGACAAAAGCGGGCATATGATTTATCAAGGACTTATGTATAGTGATAGCCCTGTTGGAGAATTTATTACATACTATAGTAATGGTAAAATAAGGGCGAGAGGTTTTTATACTGGATTACCAACTACAGAAGAAGAGAAGAAAAAACAAAAAAAATGGAAATCGACTAAAATTGGCGACTGGTATGAGTATAATGTAAACGGACAATTAATAAAAACAGAGCATTATGACGAAAAAGGGCAGCTAATAAAAACGGTAAAGTAAATTAGCACAAATATGCTTGAAGGTTATAATACCTAAAGAACGTGATGCTATTGCCTGCTGGATTGAGAATGGGGCTAAGGGGGAGTAAGTTATAATCAGATAACAGTGCACATTTTTTCTAAAGCACCAGAATATCTAAAAAATTATTTTACACATACTACAACTAACCATATAACTAAAAGGAAGGAAGGCAATTTATATTTTACTTGAATGTGTATGTGCCCAGCTCGACAGTGGCGCTATCGCTATAAAATTTATATTGCATGGATTTAGGTGGCAGAGCTTTAACCAAAAAAGTGCTATCAATCAGCTCTTCGGGTAAAAAATTTATCATTTCGTTTATTTGAAAATTAAACTGCGGAGTAAACTTATTGTTTTTAAGGCTGACAATAAAAAACCGGTTTATGTTTGAAATATCGGCATAGTTTATAATGTAGCCTATTTCATCTACATGGTCGCCATCTAAATCGCCTACATTAATAAGATAATACAACCCTTGTTGTTGTGCCACCTCGCTAACCATAAATGTATCAACTCCATTTAAATTACTATACATTTTTGTGAAAGGTTTTTGTTTAATGACCGAATCCAGGGCGGCATCTGTGGTATCAGTAGCCAACCCAATTTGAAATGTTTTTATGGGAGCATTTGTGAGTGAGCTATAGCACCACTCATACACGGTATCGGTTACGTTATCGTTATTAAAATTGCCGGTTACAAAAAGCATATCTTTTTTTGATGGCGGGGTTTGTTTATTTGTTACCAGCGTAACTTGGGTTGGGTTTTCTTTTTTGGTTTGCATATTACAAGCAAAAAGCGTTAAACCGATAAGAGTGATTGTAAGGTATTCTTTCATTGTTTTTCTATTTGTTTGCTTCGATAAACTCGCTGACTATATATTGCCAGGTATTTGTTTTGGGGTTAAATTTAAATGTGTTTTTATTTTCTCCGTACGCGTTGGCGTGTACTTGTGTTGCCAGTGTTTTATTGGTTGGGTTAAAGTAAACAGGAAAATACCTCATAGAATCACTCAGGTATTTATCGATATAAAATTTTCCATCGGGGGCTTGCAAATAAAAATCATACATAGGGCCGCCATTGCCGCCCGAATCGTGCTTTAGGGCTACATCCTCTTTGTGGTCGAAATTAAAATCGGCCACTAGTATATCGCCAAAGTTGTTATCAGCAATTATATCGTTTACATTTTTACCTGTTGTATATGACCTGCACGAGTTGCAATTATTAAAAACATCATCGAAAAAGTAGTTTGAGTAATAGTTAATGGTTTGGGTATTTTTTCCAGTTGCTTTATCGATTATGTTTACCTGAGCTATAGAAGAATCAAAACCATCAACTGTTGGTAAACGCTGTATTTTAGTTTGGAAATTAAATTGTTTAGATAAATCGGTATGCAAGCAAGTGCTTTGGTTAAACCTGGTTATATGCCACATAAAACTACCAATATCATACTCCCATTCGTTTTTATACTTAGTAAGGTAATTTTCATGCGCGGCAAGGGGATATGTTTTTAACTCTTTATAGCCTTGCAGGTTTTTGTAAATGGTATCAATTTCGGCGCGAGAAACTTTTTCATCTTTCTCTCCATACAATAAAAGTGTGGGGCAATTTATTTTTTTTGCATACTCGCTTGGGTTGTGCTTAAAAGCGTTAAAGTTATTTTGCAAGCCGCCCCAAAACACCAATAAATTTGCCATGGGGAAAGTTGGCAAATGCATGGTATTAAAACGCGCCTGCACGGTTTGCAACATGCTACCAAAGGGACACTCAATAATAATGCCTGTTACGTTAAGCCGGTA
>DATFTU010000226.1:0-3985 GCA_035261565.1 Bacteroidia bacterium | reverse complement strand
TTCTTCTTTCACTATCGTCATAGTTCCTTCCCCGTTCGATGTATAAATACATTTTCTTTCTGCGTCAAACATAACACCATCACAGCCCCCACCAATAGGCACAGTAGTAACCACAGAGCCATCTTCGGCATTCACCACTATCATTATTTTATCGCACACGCTAAACAAACGCTTGGTTTGTTTATCAAACGCTAACCCCGTTGGCTCTTCTCCGGGTTTTAAACTCCAAACATCTTTTACTTTTAAAGTTGTAGCATCAAAAACAGTAATGGTGTTTTTGTCTTCAATATTTACATACACAAGTCCTTTTCCATTGGTAACAGCAAACTCAGGCTTACCGGTTAGTGCAATGGTGCCAATAATTTTATCGGTTTTGGCATCAAGTACGGTAACATCATTGCTTCTTCCGTTAAAAGAAAAAACTTTATGGCTAAACTCATCATACAAAATAGCATCCGGATTTATACCCTCTATTTTTACTTTTTGCAAAACCTGTAATGTTTTTAAATCAAACACGGTTATTGATGTATCCCTTCCGTTGCTGATAAAGCCTTTGTTTAAATCGTTGGCAATGGCAATACCGTGTACACCTTTGGTATCGGGTATGGTGGCAATAGTTTGGTCGGTTTTTACATCAACCACATTTACCTCCATACCATGCGATATAAATATATGCTGTGCCACTTCATCAACTGCCAGATAATCCCAACCACCCTCACCGGCCACACTTATTTTTTTAAGTACTTTGTAATTGTCCGTTTGCGCTTGTGCAGCAACTATTGTAAATACAACAGCTAATACAAAAAATATTTTTTTCATGTATGTATTTTTACCGGGGCAATAGTATGCACAAACTCTGTAACAATTTTGTAGCCTGTTATACAATAGGTTAAATTTTGCCCGGATACCATTTTTTTTAAATACATTAGGTGCATAAAAAAACCTCATGAAAAAAATAATACTAACCCTATTTACAGCATTAAGTGCAACGCTTTATGCCGCGCCCGGAGACACCACGTGGATTCAGGCAAACAACGTGCAACTCAATTACTATAATAATTTTGATACGGCCGTGGCTTTTCCCAATGGCAGTACAAGTTACCGTAAAATACTAATGGTGTTTACCTTAGGCGAGTATGCCTGCCCGGCAGGCTCGCAATATTGCCACCAGTGGGATTATACAGTTACTAATTATGTAATGACAAAAACCGACACCGTTGAGCTTAGCCGTTTTATTACACCTTTTGCAAATACGGGTGTACCCCGTTTCCCATCTACATGGACTCAGCATTACATGTATGATGTTACCGATTTTTATACGCTCTTAAAAGATTCGGCAACCATCCGCATTAATTACTCAGGTTACTCGGGTGGTTTTACGGCCAGCATAAAATTTGCTTTCATTGAAGGAACTCCTGAAAGAAATATATTAGGAGTAGACCCACTGTGGATTGGTTCATTTACCTATGGTAAGTCGTCTGACCCCATTGCAAACCACCTTCCGGTAAAAACACTTACAGCCCCTGCGGGCACACAATCTTCCGAATTAAAACTTACCGTAACAGGCCACGGTTCCGATAATACAACCCAATGCTGCGAATTTGCAAGCCATAATTACTCGGTTTCGGTAAACAACGTTGTAGTAGCCGGCAAAGCGGTATGGCGCGATGATTGTGGCCTGAACGAGCTATACGCGCAAGGCGGCACCTGGATTTTTAACCGGGGTAATTGGTGCCCGGGCGATGCCGTAAATACAAACACACATCCTTTGGTTGCCGCAACGGCAAATTCAACTTACTCACTGGGTTTAAAATTTGATGCGTACACAACTACCGGAAATTACGGTAGTTATTCAATAGGAAGCCATGTTTTTTATTATAGCAATTTTAATCATGCGGTTGATGCTTCATTAAATGATATTATATCGCCCAGCAGTTACGAAGATCATTTTCGCGAAAACCCTTCGGGCAACAGCCCGGTTGTGCGTGTACATAATGCAGGCAGCTCAACCATCAGTTCCATTACATTTAGTTACAATGTAAAAGATTCTGCTGCCACTCAATACACCTGGAACGGTACTTTACTATCGCAGCAAGATACCAACATTACACTGGCGCCTTTAAACTCGTTAACCAACATGTCTCTTTCGGGCAGCAACGGTATTTATTTATTTAATGCAAAAATTATATCCGTAAATGGTGCTGCCGACGAAGATTCAACCAACAACAGCTTTCAATCGCAATTTGTTGCCGCACCCACCTGGCCAACTGCATTAATTATTACATTAAATACAAACAGCGAAGGCATAAACTTTGTTGGCAGCGGAGACCAAAGCGAAACCACCTGGCAAATAACCGACCTTAACAATAATGTAATTGCTTCGCGTGTGGTTGATAGCACAAATATGAATTATGTTGATACAGTTATTTTACCCAATTTGGGTTATTACAATTTATCCATTAACGATGCGGGCTGCGATGGCCTACACTGGTGGGTATGGGATCAAAACCCAAGTTATGGCATTACCGCAGGGTCGCTTACAGTTCAAAACTTTAGCACAGGAGCTTCTATACCAATGAAAGGATATTCCTATTCAGGCACATTTCACGATGATTTTGGGTGCAACTTTAGCCAGTATTTTACTACCGGCGGTGCCATTACAGGCATACATAACCCGGCTCCAAAAAATATCGTGCCGGCATTAACTGCATATCCTAACCCGGCGCAAAACAACATAACGGTTACACTAACTAATGTAGAGCCGGCAAAAGGGCAGTTTGAAATAATTGACGGACAGGGGCGAGTAGTGCTTCAGCAAAAAGCGGCGGGCCTTAGCAATACCATTAATGTTAGTAGTTTAAGCAATGGTATTTACACTGTTTTATATACCGATGCTAAAGTGCCTAAAATTCAAACACGCTTGTTTATTGTAAAATAAAAATTGGTTACAAACTAAAAAAGCTTAGTAAAATTTTACTGAGCTTTTTTATTAATTAGTTTTTGTTTACTGCAATTGGTCAATAGCATAGCAAAACGCTATGTATATAGCGCGTACATTTTATGTACCAAACCGGCTTCGTTAAAAAACATTACCTCAATAGCTTTTTTATTCATTATCGATTTGTAATAAAGCGCCACCGAGTTTACACCTGTTGTAACATCAATCAATTCAAAATGCAGGTCGGGTATTTTAGCCAGGGCTTTGCTCCAGTAATCACCCACTAATGTTTTTCCTTTCAGCGTGCCGCTTTCAATACCGGCGGCTAATTTTATCATGGGTGTGGTTACCTCAATATCATCTGCATAATGACTCAATATATCATCCAGCTTATGCGAGTTCCATGCCTTTACCCATGCCTCGGCAAATTTTTGTGCATCCATGTTTTATACTATTAAAATGGTTTGCCGTAAATCTACAATAAAAACCTTAGGCTGTTTGCAATTTAGCGTTGCCCGCTTGCGGTGTAGCATACCCGCTAATATCAATACGCTGTACACGCTCTTTTAAAAGGGCAATAGCTTGTTCTTCGGTTGTAATGTTTGGGTTTACAACCACCATGTGTTTAGCAAGTGCTTTGTAATTTTTGGTCATTAAAAAAAACCACACCATAAAAAAATCTACGCCTTCAAAAATTATTGAGTTTTCTGTAATGTATTTATCCTGGTTTTTTAAATACTCCTCAGGCAATTCAAGCCAATGCATGGCCGGTTTTAAATGGTGTACAATATGGTACCCATCGTTAAAACAAGTATGGTTATAACGTACGTTAATGCAGTTAATAGAGTTTACATAACTGTTGCGCGGTTTACTTTTTTCAATAAACGCGTGCTGCCCCCAGTTGCCTGCCAGCATTAAAAAACGTACTACAAACACCGGTACAACAAACACAAACAAACTGGCTTTCCAGTTAAAAAACAACAAAGCAATGACAATTATCCAAAACGTAATTTCGCCCGCTAAAAAATCCTTACGTATTTTCATGCG
>DATFTU010000225.1:0-3677 GCA_035261565.1 Bacteroidia bacterium | reverse complement strand
GGTAAATATATTGTATGTGTGGAGCAGGGGAGCGGAAACAAATACAGAAGTTGCGTATGAGGGCAGAAAGTTTAAAACATCGCTTAATGTGCTTACAAATTATATTCTGTCAACATCGTTACCGGCAGATAACAACCAATACAAACAAATGCTTTATGTGCCTATGTATTCGGGCTCGGCCGTTCTTTCTGTTCAATATAAAAACTGGATGGTTAGAGCTGCTTATACATATACAGGGTACCGTTACTTAAGCAGCGATAATTATAACTATTTAACGCCTTATACTTTGTTAGATATACGTACCGCGCGTACTTTTACTTGTAAAGCATTTTTATTAAATATTTTTGCAGAGGTTAATAATGTATTGAATGAGAATTATCAAAGTATTACCCAATATGGTATGCCTTTACGAAATTATAAAGCAGGACTAATTATTCAATATCATAAACCAATAAAAAATATCCAATCGTAAAAAACAAAATAACAATATGAAAAAACAATTACTATCAATTGCTTTGTTTACAGGTGTTTTAACAATGCAGGCACAAATAACCACTACTACTCAAATAAGTGATTTTGAAAACGTGATTTTAACCAGTAATCATAACACGGTATATAATGATTCAACCGGTGGTGGAGGCTTTAAAAGTGGTAATGCCTATTTTCCATCTCAATGGGATTCGCATTATGATTATTGGTCTGGTGGGTGGGCTGCAAGTTCGGTGTTAGACTCTACCAATGCTTATCCTAACTTATATGGTTGTGCAGCTTACACAGGTTACAATGGTTCTAATAAATATGCGGTTGGAACAACTTCGGGAAGCCTTATGATGTATATGACAGACAGTTTAATTGGTAAAACTGTTACGGGCATGTATATATGCAATAGTACATATGCTTATAAAAGTATGAAAAATGGCGATTCCTACGAGCCTGCTTTTACAGCACATAATCAGGACTGGTTTAAACTTACCGCTAAAAAATATTTTGGCGGTGTTTTAACTAATGATAGCGTTGAAGTTTACTTAGCTGATTTCCGTTACGCAGACACCACCCAAAATTATATTTTAAAAACCTGGATGTGGGTTGGGTTTTCTGCTATTGGCAATGTAGATAGTTTATCTTTTTCACTTAGTTCATCGCAAAACGGTATGTATGGTATGAATACACCCGCTTTTTTCTGTATTGATAATGTTACTTTAAGTACTTATAGAGATACGGCTGCAACTGGAATTAAAAATTACACATCAGAAAATAGTTTAATGGTATACCCTAACCCAGCAGTTAACGAAACAGAAGTTGTTTATAACACAGGCACTTCGGTACCTGTAAGCATGAAATTAATTGATTTATTAGGAAACGAACTAATTACTCAAAGAGCGCAATCTTTTGTAGGGCTTAATAAATTTAAAATAGATGTATCTGCGCTACCGGCGGGTGTATATTATGTTACACTTGGTGCAGGAAATAATTTACTAACTAAAAAATTTATTAAACAATAATGCGGTTTTTAGCTGTTATTTATTTTATAACGCATGTAGCTGTTGCTCAGTTTGCCCCGCCTCAGGGGCAAACCGGCAGCACAGCTATGTATAAAGATAGTAGTGCTTTTGTGGCATGGGCAAGCATGTGTAAAATTACTCGTGGTTTGCAGGATATGTCAAATGCGTCATCAGGTTTTGCCAGTGTTGGTGATAGTAGTAGTGCTATAAATATTGCTGACGGAAATGTGGTTAGTTTAGGCGATGGCGGATATGCCATATGCACGTTTCAGAATGATATTTATGATGGGCCGGGATACGATTTTGCTGTGTTTGAAAACTCATTTGATGGTAATTATTTAGAGTTTGGTTTTGTAGAAGTTAGTAGCGATGGGATTAATTTTTTTCGTTTTCCTGCCACCTCAAATACGCAGGATACTTTGCAAACAGGCTCGTTTGGATATAGCGATGCCACTAAAGTAAATAACCTGGCAGGTAAATATATTACCCAGTACGGTACTCCATTTGATTTAAGTGAGATGCAAGGTATTACCGGTTTAGATATAAACCATATTACACATATAAAGGTTATAGATGTGGTTGGCAGTATAAATACCACTTATGCTACATATGATAAAAACAATAATAAAGTAAACGACCCCTGGCCAACTCCTTATGCATCGTGCGGGTTTGATTTAGATGCCGTGGGTGTTATTAATCAACAGCTAAGTAATGGAATAGAAAGTATGGAAAAAGAAGCAAAGGTTGTAGTTTATCCTAACCCTGCCGGCAATAGTTTATTTATAAGTTTAAACCAAGCTGCAAGTATTTTTATAACGGATATGAATGGGAGGGTTGTGGTTGAAAAAAAGGTAGAATCATTTGAAAATGAGATAAAAACAGATGTATCTATGCTTGATAATGGGTTTTATTTTTTACAAATAAAAAATAATTCAATAAGTACTACAAAAAAAATAAGTATCGTTAAATAATGTCTGAAAGAGTTAAAACATACCTTCTTTTTATTGCAATAAGCATTGCAGCAATCTCTTGCAGAAAAGATACGCCGCCGGTTGAACCACAAGGTACTATAGGCTCGGGTAAACGGCTTATAATTTGTGATGAAGGTGGTTTTGGCAACAACAATGCCGGTATTTCTTTATATGACCCAACCAGTAACGCAACAGTTATAAATGCGTATGCCCAGGCCAACTCTAATCAAAACTTAGGTGATGTATTGCAATCGGTTACGTTGTTTAATGAAAAATATTATTTAGTAGTAAATAACTCGGGCAAAGTGGTTGTATGCGATAAAAATTTTGTAAGGCTAACAACAATTAGTGGTTTTATATCGCCCAGATATATGCAGGTGGTAAGAGACAATAAGGCTTATGTAAGCAACCTTAAACTGCCTAATAACCCTAATCAAAAAAATTTTATTCAGGTTTTAGATATCACACAAAATAGTATTAAAGATTCTATAAGGATTGATGGTTGGACAGAACAAATGGTGCAGGCTTATGACAAGGTTTATGTTACCAACCAAAACAAAAAGTATGTGTATGTTATTGATGCCGCCACAGATAAATTAGACAGTATTTATGTGGGGGCAACAAATGCCTGTATAGTAAAAGATGTAAACGAAAAAATATGGGTGAGTTGTAATGCCAATGCAAGTAATAATATATCAGCCAAGTTAGTGAGAATAAACCCTGTTGCTGATACTATAGAAGCCACTATTTATTTACAAACTACACAAAATTCAATTAGTCATTTATGTATAAATGGTAATGGAACTACTTTATATTACCTGATGAACGATGTTTACAAAATGGATATTAATGCTACTGTTTGCCCTGTTGCAGGAATTATAACACAAGGTACACGAACGTTTTATGGCTTGTGTATAGACCCTGCCGATGAAACTATTTACATTAGCGATGCTGTTGATTATAACTCGAACGGTAAATTATACAAATACCAATCTAATGCTAATTATATTGGTACTTACCAAATAGGGCTTATACCGGGCTTTATGCTGATGGACTAAGCTACTTGCTTTTTAAGCACAATGGTTTGCTTCCTGTCAGGCCCAACAGATACAATGCTGATAGGCACCCCTGTATTTTCTTCAATAAAAGAAATATAATTATGTAGCTCTTCAGGCAAATCAGTTGCTGCCGTAATATTTTGTTT
>DATFTU010000224.1:0-3600 GCA_035261565.1 Bacteroidia bacterium | reverse complement strand
TATACATGTATGGATAACTTTACCTTCATTTGAAATTATTGATTTAACCATTTTGGCTGGCATAGAATATGCCAAATCAGCCGATTATAAAAAAAAGGAATTAGAAAGAGTTAAAAGCATTATTTTCAACTTCGGTGATGCTGATTTGATATTTAAGAAAGAACAATGCATTTACTATCCTCTTTACATTGGAAAAGACGTACTAACTAAAAATGGGTTTGCTTCTTATATGGTTTGAACCTTTGTTCATATGAACATAAGTTGCCCGGTCTGAATTTTACTTTTTATTTTAATGATTGGTTTTCACCGCCCGGTCAAAACCAGCTTGAGCGCTAAAAAAGGCTCTTTTTTGAGAGTGAGATTCTTTTTAAATCTTCCTTTTTATAAATAAAACACAAAATTTATTCCTTTAAATCACCCCTTCATTAGCAAAACTATAAAAACCCTCGTCGGTGAATATGATGTGATCCATTAAACGGATGTCAATTATCTCTCCTGCGTTCTTTACCTTTCTTGTAAGCCTTATGTCAGCCGCGCTTGGGTTTAAATTGCCAGAAGGATGATTATGAGCTAAAATGATGCCACCGCCAACTGCCTGATGAATAGCCATCCTGAAAATCTCTCTCGGTTCTGCTACCGTACCAATCATGGATCCGATGCTAACCTGGTCAATATATCGAATAGTATTTCTTCTGGTAAGGCCAATTGCATAAAGATGTTCCTTGTCTTTTTCAAACGGCTCAAGGGCTTCAAATATTTCTTTTAAAATAGTATATACGATACTCGCTTCGTTGATTTTTATATTCTTGTATTTTGAATGGTCTACTAACATATCGTATTTGAACGAATGTAGCAGAATCTGTTTTTAGGAAAATAAGATTTTAGTTCTTAATTAGTTTTATTATTTGGTTTTGCGCCTTTACCAAATACACACCGGCCGCTTGCTGATTTAGGTCGAGCTCGCCTGTATTTTCTCTTAAAATTTGTTTGGCTATAAGTTGCCCTGCGCTATTATAAACAGATACTGTATCAAGCGTTGTTTCACTCTGTATATTAATAATTCCACTTGTTGGGTTCGGGAATACATTAAACGATTTTACCCCGTGGCTCAACATAACTGTTTTATGAATAGTGTACCCATAGCTTGTAAATTTTATCATATAAGTACCATCTGGCAATGAAGATAAATCAACTTTATCCTGCATTTGATAAACAGGAACCTCAAGCACTTTTTTACTTGAGGTGTTATATATTTCTATGGTTGAGATTAATAAAAAATCACTTTTAATATTAATCTCACCTGTGCTTGGATTAGGATAAATACCCACCGTAGTTATCGGATCTGCTCTAAACCTGCCGGTTAAATCAGAAAATCTTGGGTCTCCACATTGACTTTTTGCTTGTTTAAAAGAACAAAGAATAAGTAAAGTTGTTATATAAATAAATATGTAATTCTTGATTTGCATACAACCAAAGGTAACGCAATAGATTTTGACATAGATGTTTATTTAATAAGTGGTGAGAGTTTCTTTTTAATTGGTCGGTTTTGTCAATTAAACGGCTACTTTGAAAAACGTGTAAACAAATTGATAGTTATTGGGCTATTTTAGGACTTAATTTCCTTTTTCTTTAGCGTTAAAAAAGCATAACGCAAGCCAAGAGTTATTTGCTGGTATTTCCAAACAGTTTGGGCGCTGCCATTTAGTTTGGCATTTCGGTATAAGTTGCTTAGCTCGTAATAGTAATTGGCCTCTATGGCAAATTTTGGACTTAAGTTGTATGTAATGCTCGATGTTTGTCCAAAGGCGCCATCTTTAACGTAAAGTTTGTTTGTTTTATTCGTGGTGGTTGTGGTGGCACCAGAAATACTATAATAACCCATAGAATCGGCAGGGAGTTGCAAAACCGACGTGCCGGTTCGGGTAAGCGTAACAGAAACCTGCAAACCGACTTTAAACGTAAATTTTTTAACGGTTATCCCGTAATATACAGGAAGGCTTAAATAAGAAATGTTTCGGGTAAGGGTGTTTGTTGCAATTAATGCAGTATTCTTATTACGTGAACCATACCAGCCAACTGTATCAACATCTTTTTCCTTTCCTTGTACTTGATTGTATAATAACTCAACACCAAAAAACTCATGAGCTCTTACAGGCTGGTTATAAAAAAAACCTGCTTGCCCCGATGGCATAAAGTAAGTTTTTTGAGTTCCAAAAGGTTCAGGATAATCATTGGTGGATATTTTACTGATACCACTATTTACTTTAATACCAAAGCTTGATTGTGCGGTTATTACGAAACTAAAACCTAAAAATAGGATAAAGATTAAATACCTTCTCATATATCATTTTAATTAATAATCACTTCATTTTTACCATCAATATCCATTAGACACAAACCGCTGAAAACATCCAATCTTTGAGCAATATAGGTTAAAAGCAACTACTAATATTGAATAACCAACTTCTTAATTATTTTTTCTCCAGTTAGGGCAAGATCATAAATTTCAAAATCTCCATTGTATACCAAATTCTGCCCTTTTATTTTATTAAAACCAATAGCAAAAAATAAAAAAAGTAAATAATATATTTTTAGCCCTTTTCATCAATGCCGCACAATTAATTTTTTGCTCAAAACCTCTTTATTTGTTTTTACTTGCAAAAAGTAAATTCCATTTGGTAAAGTAGTTACATCAATTTCTGTTTCTTTGGTGGTTAGTATTTCATTTACTAACACATCAAACAACATAATTTCCATTATTTCTTTTCCTTTTATATAGATTTTATCCTGTGCCGGGTTTGGGTAAACAATTACTTCTTTATCGTTGTTTATTAATTTTTGTACTCCGGTAGTAATTTCATTATTATAGATAACCTGTGTTGTATCGGTTGCACTACACCAGCCAGTGTACATATATAAAGTAACGGTATAATTCTCATTGACTGGCAAGGAAAAAGAAGGAGATGTTGTGCTGCTTGTCCAATGGTTAGAGTTAGCATCTACAATACTCCAATACCATTGGGTGTTGCTTCCCGAAATCGAGCTTGTATTTGTAAAATCTATTTGTCCGTTACCCTCTACTGTATAAGTAAAGCTTGGATGGGGGGTACTACTTGCAGGAACATTATTTACAATAGCCCCGCCAAAATACGTACAACTATCCGAAGAATATATACTTGGATGTACAGTGCATATAACCGAAAAAGTTGTATTGCAAGTAAATGTTATTGTTAGAGAAGGATTATTAATGACCGTTGTGTCCGGAACCATTCCTAAAAACTGCCAGTGGCTGGAATAGCCCGGATAAGTATTTGTAAAAGTAAGCTGGCCATTTACACCTGCACTGTATGTAAAAATTGCATTACAAGGCAAGCTGTCATACGAGTAGCAATTATAGCCGTATAAATTAGCATCGTAAACCGGCGTATGGTTTTGGTAACTACACACCAATGCGTATACTGGATCACCGAATGCTGCATAGTTTAAAAATGGATCATCGAAGCTGCCAACTCCTTCAATAGTGTTGTAATAAAAATTTCCGCTGCTGTCCATTAAAATATATCGCTTACGCAGTCCTTGTAAAGTAGTTACGCTATCAAT
>DATFTU010000223.1:0-7878 GCA_035261565.1 Bacteroidia bacterium | reverse complement strand
GCGTTTTATTTTACAAGCAACAAAGCAAACCGCTTATTACAAACGAGTGTACTACATTTGCCTGTCTTTCTAAAAAAGATATTTTAACCAGTGGTTACGTACTGCACACCAGCGATGATAATATTATTGACTTAATTGATGAAAAATCTTTAAGCGATAGTTTACTTTTGCAAAAAGATGGCAAAAAACAAAAAATTGATGTGTCAGATGTTTCTGACAATGTAGATATAAACACTTTAACCGATAACCTATAGTTGAAAAACAAACGATACATATTTTGCTACTTATTTGTACTGGTTGCTTTCTTAAAACTATTTCCGCAAGGAGGTGGTAAAAGAGAAAAAATAGAAGCGGTGCGTGTAGCTTTTATTACACAAAAACTTAACCTAACACCTGATGAGGCTCAAAAGTTTTGGCCTGTTTATAACGAATATCAGGATAAATTAAAAGCTGCCCGCAAAGAGTTTAGGCAACAACCCACCATATTTACTACCGATAAAGAAGCGCAGGATTATTTAGATGCCGAATTATTATTAAAGCAACGCGAGTTTAGCTTGTATAAAGAATACTATGAAAAAATTAAAAAAACAATTCCTGTAAAAAAAGTAGCACAGTTACGCGAGGCTGAAGAAGATTTTAAGAAAGAATTGCTAAAACAATTACAAGGCAAATCAACCGATTGATAAAGTGATTGAGGGGCAAAAACAATATGTTTTAAAACATGGGCTACTATTTATTTTATTAATAGTGGCGGCAAATGTATTTTCTCAAACCGACAGCACTAAAAAAATAAAAGCCCCTAAGCATTATTTTACACCCACTATTTTTTCTGATTATTATACAACACCTCAAAAAAATTTAGATGCAAGGTTTACCAAAATAAGCGGGGATGCCGCCTTAAAAAAACGCCTTGGCAGTTACCAGTATAGTCAATTAGTGGGTGGTTTTTACTTTCCCATAATTACCAGAGATTATAGTCATACAGATGGCAGTACCGGTAATTTTCATTTATTAGGCACCGGCAGTTATATGATGGCCATGCCAAGGTTTGGCGGTATCAGCAATCATAATTTGCTAAAAGCAAGCATTGGTGTTAGGGGAATTTATAATTCAGGCAAAAAAGGTATCTGGTTTGTTGATATAACTCCTTTTATGAGTACCGACTTATCAGCCCATAGCAATACCGTTTATCGTTGGGCAAGCACAGTTCTCTACGATTATATGGCAAGCCCGTCTTTAAGTTTCAGGTTTGGGGTTACACGCACATTTATTTTAGGAAACCGGCTTCAATTGCCTTATTTTGGTATGCGCATTGGGCGTTTAGACAAATCGTATTTAAGTATCCAGTTTCCCCGTAATGTAACTTTTAGTTTCCCTATGAGTAAATATTTGCGGGGTAGTGTTTATTTTAAACCCATGGGCGGTTTGTTTAATATGGCTAATAATGATAGCATTTATCCTACCAGTAAAGATAATACCATCATTTACGGGCGTTACGAGTTAATTAATGGCTTTAGGCTGGATGCAAACTTTAATAGGTATATTTCACTTTTTGTAAGCACAGGTTATACAGGTGTAAAATATCTGGCATTTTTTCCTGAAGATGAGGACAAGAGAACAAAATTTGCTTTAACAGATTTTTATCACGAAAAAATTTCTCGCGGTTTATTTTTTAATATCGGGTTTACCCTGCGAATTGGCAAGGCAAAAAGCATTTATAATAATTACAACCTGTATGAAACGTTTAATTTAAACAGCACTATTGATGTGGGAGATAATAATACAAATACAGGAGACGGAAATATTCCTAATGCACAAAAAAACAAAGTACAAAGCAATTTAAAAATAAAAGATGTGCAGGATTTAATAGAAGCACAAGATTTATACTAAACCTTTTTTAAAAAAACGCGCGTATTTGTGCACCACCAATATTTACTAATTTATAGTCTGGTGTTTTTCGCCCTTCGTACGTAATGCTAATTTGTATGTTGCCCGACATATTTTGTTGAAAACTGGCACTCCAGGTAATATTTTGCCCGGCGTGTAACGAGTTTAGCATATCAAAAGCAATGGGTGTATCCTGATCGCTGTTATAGGTAATATTAATATAATCTGCTTTAAAGGTCAGGCTTCCTTTTGATAGTTTATTAAGTTTAAACTCTGCTCCAAAATCATTTAATACAGCTTTTTCGCCTGCACCACCGGCAAGTACATTTAACTTATTTGAATACTGATAACTTAAACTAATTCTAAAAGCGGTACTGGGCTGATAGCTTATTTTGGGTTGTGCCTGTACAGTTTGTATCTGGTAATTTCTGGTAGCAAAATATTGCGAGCCATTAAATTTATTACCTACAATAGCCGTTACAAAAAATCCCCAGGCGCGTGTTATATTCCAACGGGTGTTAAGTTGGTTGTTCTGCAAACGATGTGATTCGAAACCATTAGTAATTAATTGCTTGGTACGGTTATCTTCATACGTATAATCAAAACCATAAATAGGGCTGGTTTGGTTAAAATATAAAGCCTGCCTAAGTGAAAAATTTGAAGCAAGTAATGTACTATCATTTAAATTTGATTTAAACGGATTGTATTGCGAAATACTGCTTGCACTTGCCACTTGTTTTTGATCAACCTTATAGGTGGTTTGCGAAACAAATTTAGAGGCAAATTTTACAATTTTTTTACTGTCTTCTCTTAAAAATACTTTTGGCCGTAAGTAAACACTAAAACTAAATTGGTCTCTTACAGATTTTATGTAAGTGTTGGTTGGTGTGTAAACCCGTATATAAGTGGCTTGGTCAGAGTATTGTGCAATTTCAAACTCATTTAATTGCTTAATGCCATCATCATTATAATCTTTCCAAGTGTATTGCCCCTGCCCGGCTGCCACCTGCACATAGGAGTATTGTTGCTTTTGTTCTAATCCATAACCCACCTCGTAAAACGAGTTTGCCTGAAAAAAGCCTTTTATCAACTTGGGCGAATATTCTATTCGGCTTAGTAAACTATTGTCGGGCTTTACTTTAATAAGATTAGTATCTATAATCTGTAATTTCCGGTAGGTTAATGTGGTACGTATAGGATGATTTTTAAGTGTAGATATATCGGTAGAAAAACCAATATTTTGCGCATAAGCCGCTCGTTTTAAATAATTATTAAACCCAAACTTATCGGTACGTTCACGATAAAATACTTTAAATTTATTTTTAGTAGAATCAGCCATTGTCATATTTGCCTCCCACTCCCAAAACTGATAGCTTTTGCCTAATAATGAATCTTTTAATTTGTTTTTAAACTGGTTGTTTTCAAATTCATCCTGATAACTAAGCACAATTTTGTTTACTCGTTGAGATAATTTTGATTTATGACGGTAAAAGTTAGTTTTTAAAATATTATCATCAGAAGCCAGGTACGACGAGTTATAAAAAGCATTTGTACTGCCCAGGTTTAACGAGTTATTTATATTTTGTTTAATAGCCTGGTAATTATTCCCCTCTATAAAACCATTTGCACCATACTGGGTAGAAAAAATATTCCCTTTTGAAAGGCCAGCTGTTAATGAAGCTATTTGTTGGTCGTTATGAATAGTATCACTTGTTCGGTTCCAATCCCTAAAAAACTCCACGCTCCTAAAACGTTCTACTTGTGTAAAATTTTTCTGTACATATTCATAATTGCCTCCGTAGTTTAATGCCCATTGTTTGCCCATTGTATCTTCTATTCCTAATTTTTTCTTATCGCTATAGTAAACTTTAGCTCCCTGCCCGTTATCATTTTTTTTATCGAAAGGTGATAATGTATTTACATCGTAATTAGTAAAAGCCCCCTCGGCGCCAAATACCCCTGTTGCAGATGTTTTAATTTCAGTAAGTGCTGTAATCATTTGCTTTTTTGTAGGCGCCACCAGAGGAATAATAGGCTCAAAACTTCCTTGTTTTACATTACCAATGGGTTGTACCCATTCATAAACAACACCATTTGCCGGACTTTGTATTTGAATATAGTTGCCGTTGTTTACCCCAACATTACTAAAATTTACTTTATAAGCCGAATCGTTTGCATAAGGAATGCTTGTATACACAAAAATACCTGCATATGTACCTGTAGTATTTGTACTATCTATCCGTTTATAAAATACCTCGGTACTATTAAAGGCCTGCATGCTGTAGCCATTAGTAAAAGCTTTATTTAATGTATCTCCAACTTTATATAAAATAACTTTATCAGTATCACTTAAGGTTTGTTGCAGCGATTTGTTTTTGTTATCCTGCTCATCATAATAACTTACAGCAACGCGCACTTTTTTGGTTTGAACTTCTTCATTCACAAAATAAACCGACCTGGAATAGCTTTTAACCGAGTATTGAAACTCAACTTCAATACGCTTATCTTTTGTAATTAATTGTTTCGCTGTAAACGTAATTTGGCCTGAATTGTAATCAACCACATAATCATTTTCTTGCCCACGCTTTAGTTGTACCCCATTTATAAAAACACGTTCGGTACCCGACAACACAACAATATACAGCTCGCCATCGGCACCTGTTAACCTGTAAGGCCCTTGGTTACTCTCAGTAGCTTGAATTACATTACGTGCAAATCGCCCACCGGTAATAGCCCCCGATACCGTTGTTTTTAAAACGGCTCCTTTGGCAATTTCATAATCATTAGTAAAATATAAACCTTGCGCCCGCTTATAAAAGTTAAGGAAATAGCCCTGCGGTTTTTGCATCTGATAATCGCCCACAATAAGTTTAGATTTTTTATCTTTTAACTGAATAAAAACTTTATCAAACTCCTGTAGCTGCTGCGTGTTGCCTTCCGGTTGCACCGGTATATTATTATCAGTAGCCGCCAGAGATACTTCTATATCTTTAGTTAGCTTACCCGCAATCTGTAGGTTTAAGTTAGAGTTTACAACCATATCCTGGTTGTTCCCAAAACTTATACCCCGTGATATACTTCCGTTTTTTGTCAAGCCATCTGATGCAAAAAAGTTTTGTGCATCCTTATCGTTATTAAATTTTATGGTATATGGTTTTTGCGGAATACTTATATCCCGCTGCAGCTCTTTTATATCTTTATGATAAGCCTCTTTGTTAAAATCTACCGGAAATACCTGGTAAAAAGCACTTATTGTATCTAATGAAATATGTTGTGCCGCTAAACGTTTACCATTAAATACAACTTGCTTTCGTTCAGGAATAATTTTGTAGAAAGATGTATCCAGTAAATTTCCATTGCTATATAATTTTATGGTTGATGTAACTAAACTTAATGTATCAAGTGTAAGGGTATCGTTTACGGGTGCAAGTTTTTTTGTACGACTAAGGCTTTGTTGCCCCATCATATCAGCAGAAAAAACAACTATTAAAAATGCTATTAAAAAGTAAATCCGCACAACGTACTATAACGAAAAATAAATGTACAAATTGTTTACGGAATAGCGTTTAAATGCCTTATGTTTACTAACCACCGGCCTTTTTTGCCTTATAGCCCGCTTTTAACAAAAGCTGTAAAACCTTATCGCGGTGGTCGCCTTGTATTAGTATATTTCCTTCTTTAACATTGCCTCCAACACCACACTTTTGCTTTAATTCTTTACCTAATTTTTCAATTTCATCATCAGTACCTACAAAGCCAATTATTCGGGTTACTACTTTTCCTCCACCTAACCTGTCTAAATGTATGCGCAAATTTTGTTCACTTGCGGCTAAGGGCTCTTCATGGTCATCTTCAAAATTAGTAAACTGCAAATTACTATTAGTTGAATAAACCAAACCACCTTCACTATCTTTTTTATTTTTTTTACTCATGCCTGTTTTCTACAAACAAATATACTAATTAGTCAAGCAAAAATTAACCCGTTTTTTACATCATTTAAATTTTGTTTCTGCTATATTTACTTATAAATAAACCACGCATGAAAAAATTAAATACAACCTTTATCGCAGTTATTTGCGCTTTACTGGTAACTTATAACGGTATGGCACAAGCACCTAATAGTTGGCAAAGCCGGGGCATTGGTGGCGGTGGCGCTTTGTTTTCGCCCTCTATAAATCCAGCCAATCATAACGAGGCTTATATAGCCTGCGATATGGGCGAGCTTTTTCATACTACAACTGCCGGGCAACAATGGGGCGAAGTAAATTTTATGCAAGTACAAGGTGGGCATGATAGTTATGTTTCGTTTACAAATAATGCTAACATACTTTATACGGTTGATTATACCAATTTTGATAGCGCAAGTTATATACGCCCTATGAAATCAACTAACGGAGGTGCAACCTGGACCGCCTTAACAAATGACCCTTACGCATCAAACCCCGATGGAAGTATTGAGCGTTTGTTTGCCGATTATAATAATCCAAACCATGTTGTGTTGGCAGATTATAGTACTATTTATTTTTCTCCCGACGGAGGAGCAACTTTTAATTTAATACATACATGTTATTATACAGGTGCCGGCAATCATATTGCGGGTGTATTTTTTGATGGCAACAATATTTACATTGGCAGTTATGATGGTTTGTTTTATTCAACAAACGGAGGAACAACATTTAGTAAAATGGCCGTTACCGGAATGGGTGCAAACGAAAAAATGCTTTCGTTTAGTGGGGCACACGAGGGCAGTACAGTACGCTTTCTTTGCCTAACGGCAGATTCTAATAATGTATATTCGGGCTTTCAGTATGGCAGTGATTATAACGGAGCATTGGTGGGCGTATACACTATGGATAATGCAAACAGTACCTGGGTTTCAAAAATGGGAGGTATAAATACAAGCAACGATTACCCCGTATTTTGCGGCTTAGCTAATAATGATGTTGATACCATGTATGTAGCTGGCGGAAGCAATGCAGGCAACCCCATTATTATGAAAGCAACTTTTACCACCAATTGGAGTTATGTTTTTAATACAACCAACAATCAAAACATAACAACCGGTTGGTGCGGACAAAGCGGTGACCATCAATGGAGTTATGCCGAGGCATTTTTTGGTTTCCAGGTTTGTCCCAACAGCTCAAAAATTGTTATGGTGGGCGATTATGGTTTTGCACATGCAACTACAGATGCCGGAACAACATGGCACCAACTGTACCTTTCTACAGCCGATCAAAATCCTGCCGGTGCCGCAACACCAACAGGCAAATCATACCACAGTGCAGGGTTAGAAAACACAACCAATTGGCAGGTTATGTGGGCCGACTCAACGCATATTTTTGCAGGCTTCTCTGATATTACCGGAGTTACAAGTGCTGACAAAGGACAAAGCTGGAAATTTATTCCGGGGCTTTCGCAAAACAGTACCTATAGAATTGTGAAACAAGCAAGCACAGGTAATTTATATGCAGCCACATCAAGCGTACACGATATGTTTCAAAGCACACGTATATACGATTCGCAAATTAATGGTGGCACAGGTGCTGTTTATTTTTCTACCAATGGTGGCACATCTTTTTCACTAATGCACAATTTCTCTCATCCGGTTGTTTGGGTGGCCTTAGACCCAAGCAATGCTAACCGAATGTATGCAAGCGTTTTAAACGGCAGTACAAACACAGGTGGTATTTATGTAACTAATAATTTAAGTGCAGGCACATCAGCCACCTGGGCAAAAATGGCTAAACCTCCACGCAGCAACGGGCATCCTTTTAATATTACGGTTTTAAATAACGGAGATTTAGTGGCCAGTTTTTGTGCACGTAAGCCAACTTCGGGTTCTAATTTTACCGATAGCTCAGGTGTGTATTATTATGATTTAGCCACCACAACCTGGTACGATAGAAGCGATGCTGGAATGTACTATTGGACAAAAGATGTTATTGTTGACCCAAACGATGCCACGCAAAGTACCTGGTATGCAGCAGTATT
>DATFTU010000222.1:0-8140 GCA_035261565.1 Bacteroidia bacterium | reverse complement strand
GCCGTTGTATGCGTGCCACCATAAAAAGTATAATCTGCAATCCCCTGGTATAAAGCCACACGCGGAGTAACAATCGGCCTGAAATTCGCAAAATCCCCATTCGTGCCACTCGTACCACTGCCGCTCGCCCCATCAGCAATTACAAACTTACGCACTTTTAAAATTTTGCGCGTCATGTTGTCGCTAAACAAAATGCCCACACCATTATCCGTTTCGGTTAACGTGCCCACCGCTGTGCCTGTGGCCGTAAAGCTCGTTGCATCCACCGTATATACTTCTCCGTTATAAAACACCGCGCCCGCGCTAATGTTGTAATTGCTCCCCGATCCACTATTCACACAGCCCCACAGCACATACACCTTGCTCGCGTCGTAACTGTTGCCAATCATTCCCTGCACCGTATTTTTAAAAGCCTCAAAATTAGCCTGCTGTATAAAATCAATGCTCTCAATTGCATCAACACTCCATAGCGTGCTGTTTTCCTGTGTTGTATCCCGTTTGTTCATTTGTTTAATATTTAATTTAGGTATTACAAATATAGTTCACAAAACAAACAGTTAGCAATGAAAACTAACTTATCACAAAAATACATACCGCAAAGTACAAGCTTGTTTCACCCAACAATCACAACCCAATCACAAACCACTTTTAACTTATCACGTAGTATAATGGCGTTCCGGTGGTTACACCGTCGGGCTTTCCGCTCATAGCTTTTTCGGGTTACCAAAAAAGGCTATCCGCTTCAATCCCTAACGCAATTTACTTTTTTATAGAGCGAGGTCACATTTCAACCGGGGCGGGGTGTCCATAAACTCCCATGTAAATATTAATATTCTTTTGCACAACAGGGCAACAATAAGTAACGACGGCTTCTGCAAGGCCTCTTACAATTAAAATAGAAATTGAAGTGAACGCAGCACAAGATTTCAGGCTGTTTGAGTCCTTTGTAACCAAAGGGCGAGTTTCTGAAATCTGCGGAGTGATACGCGCATATTTCATTTTAATAGTAAGCAGCCTTGATTTTTGGTTCTTTGTATCAAGACAAAGAACAAGTGAAAACAAATTCGCCCATTACAAAAAAATAATTTCACAAACAATAAACCCTATTTATTTTCTTTTTTAGCAGCCCATACAAGCGCAATAACCCATCCTATAAAAGTCCAGCCCAAAAAAAGGTTAAGTAAAAAAACCTGCAATGCAAACGATTTTTTCCAGGCCAAAATGGTCGGTAAAAAATACAATATTATTAATCCAAGCTCTATTACTTCCATGTTTGTTATTTCGTTACAACCTTCCTCACCTCGCGTTGTCCGCCACGGTAGGTTTTAACCTCAATGGTAACACCATCAGGCTCTTTAATAGGCTGTCCCAGTAAATTAAAATATTCTGTACTTAATAAATCTGCCTGGTTGTTATAATGCTCAATACCATACACACAATTATTTACTGTCAAATTCTTTGATGGCGAAGGGTTAATAGATGGCATATATATTTTATGTGTGCCAACAGTTAGAATACCGCTATAAATAGTATAAGTAATAACATAATTACTATCCACCCAATTTTGATAAGTAAAATTTATTTGAAAAGTACTTAAACTATCTTTTATCGCAGCAGTACTTGAAGCATTCCATGTGCCTGTAAAATGTGCGTAAAACTTTGTTGCTTCATTTTGGCAAATTACATTGGGTTTTATACTATCCAACACAACATTCGGTGTTTGGGCAAAACAATGTACCGTAATAAAAAATAAGATGGCTGTTGTAATTTTTTTCATAACACAAATGTATGAAAAATAATATTCTTGCCGGTTTGTATTTACTTAACTAATAAGCCTGTATATCAAAAGTTAAACCCACGGCATTATATTTATTTACTTCGTTAGCAACAACCTGTGCATAGTTTAAGGGGTTACTTGGCGCAATGTTATTTACTAATGTGCCCGGCACCCAAATAGTATAATTTGTTCCGTTTAAAGTTGCAAACGCATCCGTATGGTAATAAAATTTATTGGCGCTTAGCGGTTTAATGTACGAGCTTATGGCATTGTTCCGCCCAATCCAGGCAATGCGCGGCGTACCCGGGTGGCTAACAATATATATATTGCCCGATGGATTGTCGTAAGGTGGGTAAATACTTGTTAAGTTATTAAAGCGTTTATTTAAAATATATTCCAGCTGCATGGTTTGGCAATTGTAGTTTAACCTTTCGCTTAAACCAATCGTATCGTCCGATATTTTATACCAGTAATTGGTATCCAGTAAAGGTGCACCTGTATTAGCCTGTATGCATTCATACGATGCTCTGCCCGATGTTACTCTGGCACCCACTATATAGCTGGTAGAATTATTATAAGCAATATACGTTAAACTGCCCAGGTAATTATTTGATATATCGCCTTGCAACTTTATAGTTGGCGATAAGTATGCCAGCAGCAAGGCCATAAATTTTGGCTGCCGCAAAATAGGCACATTTATATCGCTGGCCTTTTGGCTGGTTGGTATATTTATTAAATCAGGCATCAGGCAGATTGGTAACCTATTGTTAAGCCCCAGTTATTTGGCGAGGTTTCCCCAATTGCATAGCCCGCCGCTAAAATATAGCTGCGTGCAGTATAGCCGGCTCCTAAATCATACACCGTGGTTTTGCCGCTAAATGCCGTGGTGGCCGATCGGCCATACAACTGGTCCAGCTCAAAATCATCCACGCCTTCGGCACTCATCACCGCGTCAATAATTTCACTCACCTTCACAATGCCCTGGTAATTTATAGGCTCTTTACTGCCAATGTCAAATATGGCAATGTTGTTTAAATAATTATTTAAAGCATTCTCTACATTGGCTTGCACCACGCCCCCGTAGCCCGCCTTATAATACACGGTGCCATATATCGCAATCAGGTCGGGGTCGCCGCTGGTTACGGTATATATAATACCGGCCGTTCCCTTGGCATCAAAATAGCTTTGCAATTGTGCAAGTGCCGTGCCGGTTATTTGCGCCGGTGTGGTTACGGGCCCTTGCGCCACTTTTATTTGCACCTCGTTATTGGCAGTTGTAATAGCCGCGCAGCGCGATACTACATTGTACTGCGGCGCCACATCCGGGTAACCCAATGCCCCGTTCGATAAAATATTTAAATTATTGGTATTCGGGTTGCCACTCGGGTCATACTGAAACAAAAACGCCTGTGCCGCCACCCAGTTTAAGCTGGCCGCAGGTGTTTGCGTGGCGTATGTATTTATTTGTACTAAATAATCATCCCAGCTTTGCTCTAACAAATTTTGGCAGGCGGCCATCACATAAGCCATCAGCCCAAATAACGATGTTAACGATGTGCTTGTAAGCAGCGTGCCCAGCAAAGGGTCGGCTGCAATGGTGGCCATTATGCCTGCTTTTATAGTTGCGGTGCTTCTTGCCATGTGTTTTTAAATGTTTGGTAAAATAATCGGTGTAGTTGTCATATTGGCAATAGTGCCTGTGTTTGTACTATGTGCCGTAAAATCTTTTAGTTTGGCTACATAAATTTGCTGGTACCAGCGCAGGTTGCCAAAATTAGTGTTAGCCACTTCGCCTTTCCACAAAAATTTCGAACAGGTGTCTGCCTCAAACCATTGTGTGTATTTGTAGCAAAGTTGTTTGGTGTCTAAAAAACTAACATCATTATCTCTCAAAGAAGCATACACAATATGCAGCACCGTTTTAAAATTTTTATGCAGCACCTTTTGCGTGTTTTGCCCGCCGTCTTCCATATCGGCAAACTCAATGTAGCAGGCAGGCAACAGGCGGGGGCGTTCGTCATCCGTTCCGGCAAGCTCATGTTCCACCTGGTTGTTCCACTGTTGGGTACAAATTAGCTTCTCCAGTAAAATCATTTAATATTTTTGATATAAAAGCGCAATTAATCGCCGTAGCCTCACTTGTTATATTTTGATGATCTAAACTTTCTAAAAAAGTTGGAAAATCGATTTTTTGCATTTCAACTTCACTGTCTTCTTCAAAAGGATGGAAAGTTTGTATAGAACCAATTAAATAGCCACCTCTTGATACAGGAAGAATTGATAAGTTATTCTCTTCAAATAATTTTGGAAGTTGAGATTTGTGGTCAAATTTTGTCATTAACCTTGCTTCTCTATATTTATTTATATCGACAGAATTTATAAAAATGTGCCCGGTTTTTGAAACTCCTTCAAGTATTTTATGCTCAGAAAATATTTTTTCCCAAGCAGCATCGTTTTTTGAACTACTCATAATTTCTTATTAAGAATTCTTCAATCTCACCTCTCTTGTCGCCGTCAGAATTAATAGAACGATTTGCCATGACGGTGTGGATATGATACTTAGAGTATTGCTTTTTAATAAAACTGGTGCAAGAATTCGATAATAAAAATTTAACGCCTCGTGAATTTAATTCATCACATGCTTCTCTTAATCTAATTTGGTCAAGTTCGTTCCATCCACCTTGAACGTACCCTGTAAAATTTGAACTCTCTGATACTGGATGATAAGGAGGGTCTAAAATAAATAAACGAATTTTTTTCTGCATTTTTTAAAATATCCGAATAATCCGAATTTAGTAACTGGATATCATTCGACTTTAAATATTCACTAACCGCTTTTAAAGTAGGCTCATTTACAATATTAGGGTTTTTATATTTTCCAAAAGGAGAGTTAAATTCGCCAGAACTGTTTACTCTATATAAACCATTATAGCAAGTTTTGTTTAAATAAATAATTCGAGAAGCTCTTTGTATATCAGATAACTTTTTAAAATCTTTCGTTCTGTCGAGTGAACGAAGCTGATAAAAATAGTCTGAATCGTTTTGGTGTGTTTTTAGGTCTTTAATCAATTCATTTAAATTATTTTTTACAACGGAATAAACATTAATTAATTCGGAATTAAAATCATTTATAATTGCCTTTTTAGGCTGAAGATTAAAAAGGACGGCTCCTCCTCCAATAAAGGGCTCATAGTATGTTGTAATTTTTTTTGGCAATAATGCTGATATAGCAGGCATAAGCTGCCTTTTGCCACCAACCCATTTTAAAAACGGCGCTATTAATTTGTTTTTAGCCACTTATTTTGCTAAAATATTTAGCATTATATTGCTAATATATTTAGTCTGCAATATAATAATTTTCTAAATACCATTATAGTTTTAGGAAATATTATTAATTAACAATCTCTTCTTAGCATACTCACCTAAAAATCCCTCTTCAAACTATAGTAACTATAAACCAGGTTGTGTATAGCTTTATATAAATTGTCGGGCAGGCGGCAAACCTTGTCGGCTTCTTCGTTAAACCTAATCATAACAGGTTTTTTACTGATAGAAACATACTGGTAAGCCCGCAACTTATTTTGTTTAAAAAATTCGGGGTATTCTTTTTCAATAATTTCTAATTCGTGTAGCAAGTTTTGCATGGGCTTATAAAACAAATATACGACTTTAAAGTCGTATAACAAACTCTTTTTTATAGAAAATTTGCATGTGGCTCAAAATACAGACAAACAATTTTTATTTGCAGTAGGCGAAAACATCCGAAAATATCGCTTAAAAAACAACATGAGCCAAAGCCAGCTTGCCTACGAGGTATCAGTTACCCTCCGCCAAATACAACGCATGGAGGCAGGGCAGGCAAACGCCTCAATTATTTCTTTTTATAAAATAGCCCAGGTGTTAGATATTGATTTAAGTACACTAATCAAAATTAAAACTTAAAATTGCCTTACGGCAAAAATAGCTTATACAAAAAAAACATTACATTAGCTTTACTAAAAAAACAAGCATATGCAATTACAACAAAATTACTTTGGTTATCAACTGGCCAGCAAAGGCGAGCGCTTTTTGGCCGCCTTATTAGAGTCGCTTATACTGTATCTTCCTCTGGCTTTTTTTACCGGCACTATTAAAGATTCAAACTACAGCGCAAGCTCCATTATAATAAACTTAATTTTTAGCGCTGCCTTGGGCGCCATGTTTTACTCTATGTGGAGCGGCAACCTGGGCCACAAAATTATGCGCCTAAAAGTTATCTCGTCGCAAGATGGTTCCGATAAACGCAACGCCGCCGATGGCGCCATGCGCGAGGGTTTAAAATACGTATCGGGCCTGCTGCTAATTCCCATCATCTGGATTTTGTGGGACCCCGACAACCAAAACCTTTACGACAAAGCCACCAAAACATACGTAGTTAAAGATTTTATCTCGTAACCATCCACCTATAACTTCACTCGCGCTATTTAATCCTAACGGCTAACCCCATATTAAAATTCATCAGTTGCATGCGTATGTTGTAAGGCGTTACATCCGCATAAAAAACACCGGCCGGTGTGGCCGCAGCCATTTGCGCGTTAAACTGCGGGTTGGTCGATACGTAATCCATCTGCAGCACCATCGCAATTGTAGGCGTAACATTATACTTAAGCCCCAGCGCAAACGCGTAAGCAAAATTATACGACTGCCCGTTGGGCGTAATTTTTATATTAGCCACCAGTTGTTTGGTTTCTCTGGCATACACATTATAATCAATAGTCGATTCTGCTATAAAACTCGCCCCAATCATGGGCTTAAAAAACAGCGTCACATTTTTTGACTTTGTAAGCGGTACCGAGCCATACATACCCGCCATAGCCATCTTAACCTTATTAGGCGTGGCATCCGTAGTCCAGTAATAATTCGTATCATTTCCGTTAAAAAAGCCGCCCGTGCCCATAACACTATGCGCTATCGATATGCTGCGCGCCATAACCACCACACCCAAATACTCCGAAAACCTGGCCGTATAACTCAACTCAAAATTAGCACCCGGCTTGGCCCAATACGCATTAGGGTTTGTTACATTATTACTGCCAAAATCGCCCACCGGCATACCCAGCCCCGCGCTTAAGGTAAAATAACCATCCATCAAACCATCGCCCGTGGCCGTTTTCTGCGCCCGTGTACTAAGCGCAAACCCAATTACAAAAAACAGAATAATAAATTTTTTCATGCGCAACAACCCCGGCTTACAAAGCCACAACCAAATATACATAATTTATTTGGACGTTCCGGTGGTTACACCGTCGGGCTGTACGCTCATAGTTTTTTATACGATTACAGGGCTAAACGTAAAGAAAATGTACAGTGTACATTTTTAGTGAAGAGCCGGGTTGTGTGATAAGGCTATCCGCTGCCATCCCTACCGTACCCCATTCACAAAGTCAGTTCACATTTCAATAGGGCAAGCATCCACAATCATTCAATCAAGTAAACTATCCTTTAACCCTGCAAGGCCTCTTACAATTTCATTTTAATTGTAAGCAGCCTTGATTTTTCGTTCTTTGTATCAAGACAAAGAACAAACAACAACAAACACCACAACATTCTAATTTGCTTTATCCAAAAAATATTGTATCTTAGTTATATAATTGTATATGACCGAAGAAAAACTTACATCAACCGATCGCAAACGCATACTCATGCACCTTAAAAACTCATATCTGGCCGGGCTTGGGTTTTTAGTGGCCGTGTTGCTGTTTATGGCCATTACCCATTCGGGCTTTGCCCTGTTTGGGCTTAACCACCATGCCAACTGGCTTAAGCGCATTGTAAGTGTTTTCAGTGTTTTCTTTTTTATTGTTTGCGTGGTGGCCGCATCGTACTACAACCATTATTTAGATTTAATAAACGGCAAAAAAATTTCGCTCACCATAAACCGCTATAAAATTGTAACCATAAAACGTTACGCCTATTTAATTACCGATATACCAAAATACAACCGTATAGAGCTGGATGCCGACCAACTGCCCTTCATTAACCGCAACCAGCCCCTAAAGCTCGAACTGGCAAAGCGCAGCGAGTTAATGCTCTTCCTCTCCAACGGCACCGAAAACTATTTAGATAAAGCCGAGGCGGCTATGGCTGCTTAGCGTGCCCCCTCTTGTATGAGCCAACCAGTTAATATAGCAGGGCAGTGGACATTTACTTTAATTTACGGACCCGAGTACCAAAATTACGCCAACATGCTTTTGCATTGCGATGCCAATTTTGCCCAAAACAAAAACAACAAAGAAGAAAAAATTAAATTATTCTGGTAGCACAAGCCTCCCGCACATTAACCTCTTTTCCCTTCTCTATACAACACCTCAATTTTTTTGCGCA
>DATFTU010000221.1:0-2187 GCA_035261565.1 Bacteroidia bacterium | reverse complement strand
AAATGGAAGTTATTATGGGGCAGATAGAAAAATTAGCTAAAGGCAAAAATGTACGTTGCACCACCAAAATTCAAACATCGGCAAATAGAGCAATAACAACATTAACTTATGCCGAAAAAATTAAGGCCGATTTAATTATGATAATGACAGACCAGCATGCCGAATTTTCGAGTATAATTTTAGGAACATATGCTCATCAATTAATTAACGAATCGAAAGTACCCGTGTTATGTATACCACCGGAGAGCCATCCGGAAAACATGTCATCAGATAATTTAGGCGGCATGTGGTAATTGTTTTGCTCTTTAAAAATGAAAATTAAAAAATTTAGTATTAACTAATAAAAACTATAAATCATGAAAGCAATACATTTTGACAAAAAAAATGCAAGAGATTTTGAATCGAGAGATTCAAATTTATCTGTTGCGAGCTTATGCAACCGTGCAGGTATACTCACATTTACCTGCCTTGTGGGTTATTTTTTTTTAATGAGTGCGTTTAAATTGCAAGAAATACTTGCACTTAGGGCATTTAATTTTTTTATATTACTGGGTGGTATTTTTTGGGCGTTGCATTTTTATAGTAAAACTATAGAAGAACCCAAGATTGATTATTTTACCGGATTAAAAATTGGTGTTAGAACGGTTTTTACTGCCGTAATCCCCTTTGCTATTTTTATGGCCCTATATCTTGTATATGATGGCCGCCTAATGTATATAATAAAAGAAAGCACAGGCATTGGAGATTATATTAACCCATTAACTATAGCAGGGGCAATTTGTATTGAAGGGCTTGGTTCAGGGTTTATTACAACTTTTATGGCTATGCAGTATTTTAAAAAAGGGTAAAACAAATGTTTTTACAAATGATTTACTTTTATCGGATGGATAAATTCGCTTTTTTTCCAGTAATTAAAAATAGCTTCGATAAGCTCGAAATAATCAAGGGGTTTTACAAAATACCCTGCCACTTGTAAATTAAAACAGTTAATTTTATCTTGCGGATTACCGGATGTTGTAAGTACTATAACCGGTATACCCTTAAGAGAAATATCATTTTTAATGATATTAAGAAATTCTATGCCATTCATTTTTGGCAAATGAAGGTCAAGCACTATAAGGCAGGGTATTTTGTCTTCGTTTCGCAAATAATTAATTGCATTTTCCGCTGTTTCAACTACTATTAGCTCAACATCGCTAACTATCCTGCCAAGACCTTTTTTAAAGGCCAAGGCATTAATTTTGTCATCTTCTACTAATAATATTGAATCTAAGCTCATGTTTTATTAATCAGGTATTTCACTTATAGTCCAGTATAGGTTTATATCTTTTATTACATCTACAAATTGTTTGTAATCAACCGGCTTTAACATATAACCTGCGATACTTAAATTAAAACTTTCCGTTTTATCTTTTTCGGCGTTAGAAGTAGTTAATACAACTACGGGGAGCTTTTTTAACGACGTGTCGCTTTTTAAAATTTTTAATAACTCTATACCATTCATTTTTGGCATATTTAAATCGAGTAAAATTATACAGGGTTTTTCACTATCTAATTTTTTAAGATACTCCAAAGCTTCAATACCATTATAAACATGCACAAGCCGATTTGTAATTTTTAAATCTCCCATGGCTCGCTTTATGGTCATAGCATCAATTTTATCATCTTCTACCAGTAAAATTGGTCTATTATTTTTCATAAAATTTATTTTATATGTTTTTTAATTGTGAAATAAAATGTGCAGCCTTCGTCAGCAACAGATTCTATCCATATTTTACCTCCCACATTATCAATTATTTTTTTTACCACCGATAAACCAATACCTGTACTATCTACTTCATCCTTCGTTTTCAAGGTTTGAAATATTTGAAACACTTTTTCGTGAAATTCTTTTTCTATACCGGGGCCATTATCTTTTACATAAAACAGCCAAGAGTCCGTTTGTTCGGTACAACCAATAGCAATTTCTATTTTTTCTTTATCGTTATGTTTTACAGCATTGCCAATAAGATTAGCAAAAACCTGCATAATAGCATATTTTATTATTTGTATGGTTGGCAAAGAGCCATTTATTTGAATATGAACATTTACAGGAAATGCCGCAATTTCAATAACTTCTTTAACTAAAACATTTAAATCAACCTGATCCGTCTCCACATCAATTCTTCCCGCTCTCGAATAGGTTAA
>DATFTU010000220.1:0-4075 GCA_035261565.1 Bacteroidia bacterium | reverse complement strand
GAAAAGCAACAAGTATGCAAGCAGAATCGGGCGATGCAATGTTTGATTTATAATACCCTTTTATGCCGGTGGGCATTTGGTTATAGGGTATACCACCTTGCCACACACAAGGGTTGTTGCCATTAGGGTTAGGTGTGGCAGCCAAATAACCCATAGCTGTATCGCCGGCGGAGCCCAACGTTGTTTGCAATTTTATAGCGTATGTGCCATGGAATGGGTCGGCAACTTTGGTACAATTTGCGGCAGTATTATACTTGATTATTGACTGCAGGTTTGAACTGCTGTAGCCTGTAAGTTCATCGTGGTTAATAGTTGTCCACGATTCGAAATTACCATTGGGTATTGCATTTGTTTGGGCGTTAATACCATAGCTTAATAAGGCAGCGCCCAGTAGTAAGTAAATTTTATTCATATAGTTTTGGTTTAGTTATTTGTAAACTAAAATTAAGGTTTTTTTTAATGCCTTTCAAAAAAAAATCTTATTCTGTTTTGAATAAGGAGAGTCTGAACGAAGAAGGGGTTTTTATTTTTTGCGTTATTGTATCGTGCCCGGTTATTGCGGGCTTTGTTTGAGCAAATACACATGTGCTTAGCAGTAGTAAAAAAACTACAAGGAGTTTATGTTTCACAAAGTGTATTTAATTTTTTATAAAGTTTTCTCTTTACTTTTTTTCCAAAAGTACAGGGTAACAAAAATAAAACCTGCCGTTAAAATAAAAGCCGTGGGTATTAAAGATGTCCGGTTATCAGCAATATCTTTATCGGCCGAAGTTAAAATGCGTGCTGTTTCTCTAATTGCTGCAATAGAGAAAAATAAAAAAAGCGCGGCAAGTGTTTTCCATTTATTCATGTAAATTGTTTTCAGCAAAATTTTCTTAATCAAATCTACTTAAAAGCAAATAAAAAACAAAAAGCATATTTGCAAGCTGCCCTTAATACACTTAATTTGGTTTTAAATGAAGCGGGCATAAAAACAAATGGCTAATGGTTATATGGGGCCATAATACCGTTGGGGTAAAAATGGGTTCATTAGTATATTAAAGTCGGCTATATTCAGGTTAGAACATAAAGTTTTTAAGCTTGTTAATCAGTTCACCCGTTAATATAATTTTAGAAAGCATTTCTGTAAGTTCATTTAATGAATTTGGCTTAATCATATAATCGTCGGCTCCAAGCTTAATTGTTTCTGTCTTATCGTTTTCAGCAGAAGAAGTAGAGTAAATACAAATAGGGACATCTTTCAGCCGTTCTATTTGACGTATTTTAACTAAACATTCTTTACCCGTAACACGGGGCATATTGAGGTCTAAAAAAATGAAATCAGGAATAAAACTTTCGTTTTTTTCAAGATATTCTAAGGCTTCTTCTCCATCTTTTGCAATTATACAGGAACTATTACGGTTGGTTTTTTTTAAAGCCGATAAGAAAAAATATCTGTCGTCTTCATCATCATCAACCAGAAAAAAGGTTTTTTCTCCGTTTTTAGCGTTTAAAATATTTTCTATTTCCATTAAGCGCTAAGTTAGGTTTTATATGTAAAAAAACAGCACAAAATAAAAACTTAAGGTAAATTTAGTTATAACAGCCAATCCCATTTTAAATAGGTTGTTGGGCAAATCTTTACCCAAACATAGTGCATTGGCTTTATCAAACTAAAAAAGCAGGCTTTTTAGTACTGGCACAATATTTACACCTTTATCTGATTAACCTTTAGTGAACTCTACCAATAAATAAAAAATAAGGATATACCATCCGGTACGATACGGTAATACTTTCATTTCTTTTTATCATGCACAATAAACCTGCTTATTTAATACCTTTGGATATGAGAATGAAAGAAAAGAAAGATAGATTAGAAAAATTACGTCAGAAAATGATTTCTGAAATTCAGGACTATGCTATTATTTTACTTGATGTTGATGGTACCATTTTATCTTGGAATGCCGGGGCGGAAAAAATAAAAGGATATAAAGAGGAGGATATTATCGGCCAGAATTTTAGTATTTTTTATTTGCCGAAAGACAGAGAAGATAAATTGCCACAAAAACTGATTGATTTAGCTAAAAAAGAAGGCAGTGCAAAACATGTTGGAAGACGTGTTAGAAGAGATGGAAGGGTTTTTTGGGGAAGTATTTTGATTACAGCCTTGCACGACGACGACGGTACGGTTATTGGATTTACAAAGCTGACAAAAGAACTGAGGGATAATGAAATGGAATAAGGATTATTGTTTAAACCATTAAGCGCTTATTATTTGCGCTAAATCCGGCTAATCATTTAATTAATTGTTATAAGGGTGTATAATACCGTTGGGGTAATATTGCTTTTTGTTCTAAAACTGTGCAGGGTTTATGCTGCCATCAATTTCGCTGCTGTAAACTATATCATTCTCTTTTTGGCGTTGGGTTTATTTTTAACGTGCCTGATGAATTGTAAGTGGTGTAATGCTTACTGCTTATAAACTTTTCAGGGTTTATTTTTCGTCAAAATCCTTAATCAGTTCGCTTACAGATATTTTTAATGCTTTTGCAATGCGAAGCAAGTTATAAAAGGTAAGGTTAGCACGCCCGGTTTCAATGCGTACTATGTTTGAGCGTTCCATATCGCAACGGCGTGCAAACTCGGCCGATGTAATGCCTTGCTCTTTTCTCAGCTTTACAATATGCTCGCTAAGCTTTTTTAAAATTTTAGCTTTTTCTCTATTTTCCTTATCCTTTAAAGCCATCTGTAATTTGAAGACTTTAAATACCAAGTTTTTAACGGAAAATATGCTATAATTTATTATAGCATATTGATTTTTTAATAACTTTGGTTTACAATAAAGTAAATACCTAAAACCAAACTTGAAATTAAATTAACCTGCGATAAAATAATATTGCAACAACAGGTTAAAAAGCTACAGGCGCATTTGCAAGCGGCGCTTAATACGTTAGAGGTGGTTTTGAATGACAGAAAGAAGAAGTCTTACTAAAACAAAAAAAGCCCAGGCACTAACTCCCGGGCTTAAAAAACCTGCGAATGGAAAAACGCCTGCGGTTTTTGTTTGTACTTGCTTACTGCTTTACGGGGCAGTTAAGCATTTTGTTGGCGGCAGGTATAACCTCGTTTAAAATAAATTTAAGGCACATTACTTTTAAGGGGTGTCCGCCTTGTTTTTCTAAACCGGCAAGTATGTTGTTCAGGTATTTTTCTACCACCGGTATTTCCTTACAAATTTCGGTTTCGGCTAATTGTTCGCCCACTAACAGGGCTGCTTTTTCTTCGTCGCTCATGGTATGTGTTTTTAAAGGTTTATTTTTTACCGGCATCGACCTGTATTTTTGATACTACCGCTGCCGGCGTTAAAAAGTTTTTTATGGTTTTTTCAAACTCTTTGCTCGAAAATTCTACTTTAACGCCACTATCACTAAGTTGTTTTACAAGAGCTCTTAAATTTAAGCTGTCATATACTTCAAAACCACGTTTGGCAGAATAAATAAGCTGTTGCATGAATGCCCCATGTTTTTTATCCGTTTTTTTAATAACGGTTACCGTTATAGTGCCTTTTGAAGATGATTGAATTATAATTTTTTCGATATCTGTAAATATTATTTCTTCTTGTTTTCTTTTTAAGATATGTATAACAATAACTTTTGTATTAAAAAAAATGACTCTCTTAAGTAAAAAGTAATTAGTAATGCAAAAAATAATAATTAAAGAGATTACATAAATTTTATGTGAAATTGAAAGTAAAAACAAACACGGAAACATAATTAAAATGGTTAAAACAAGCGGAAGTGGGAATGTAGGGATGCTTTTAAAAATGGGTTTATCTGTATCAACTATACTTTCTTTATTTTTCATACGTACTAAAATAGATAAAACAACGCTTCGCCAAATAGTTTTGTATTTTTGCCGCATGAAATTTTTGTACACAATACTATTAATTGGCTTGGCTTATTTTACGCAGGCCCAAACAGCAAAAACCGATACCATTAGTTATAAAGACCTAATGGGCAATTATTACAATTGCTACCAGGTAACCGAGGGTGGCGTTACCGCAAAACAAAAAGGCCTGCACCCCTTGTTTGTTACC
>DATFTU010000219.1:0-2520 GCA_035261565.1 Bacteroidia bacterium | reverse complement strand
ATGATTCTACCGCATGCAAAACACTTAAAGTATATGGTTGCACTGATACCATGGCTTGTAACTACGACCCTAATGCAAATGTTTTTTTACCTAATTTTTGCTGCTATCCGGGTTATTGCAATGATAGAAATGTTGCTTTGGTATGCCCCGATTTATCGCCAAACAGACTTAGACAGCTTAATATTAGCGGCGATGTTTACCCTAACCCCGTGCAAAGCAGTTTAAACCTGCAACTGGTTTCTTCTATTGATTATGCCGAAGTTACTTATACCATTTACGACGCTTATGATAGAGTTATAGTAGAAAAAGATTTAGGCTATATACACGGTAATAGTTTATTACAGGCTGATGTAAGCGATTTATCCAGCGGTTTATATTTATTACGTGTAACTGTAGCAGGGGTTTCTTCTATCAAAAAATTTATAAAAAATTAAACCATGAAATTGAAGAGTAAATTATTTTTTTACACCTTATGTATCTTAGTTATAACCAACATTAGTTGTAAAAAGAAAACCGAAACACCGGTACAAGAAACCGGCACTGTAACCGATATAGATAACAATACATACAAAACCGTAAAAATTGGCAACCAATGGTGGATGGCAGAAAATTTAAAAGTAACCAAATACCGTAACGGCTGGCCCATACAACAAGTAACCGAAACAGACCCGGACTCAGTTTGGGCACAAGAAAAAAAAGGTACTTATTGCAAATACGATTACGATGATACAAAAGCAGCTAAATATGGTTTGCTTTATAACTGGTACGTTGTAACTGATACAAATAATATTGCACCTGCCGGCTGGCATATACCAAGTGATGATGAGTGGAAAACATTAGAAATGTATTTAGGCATGAGTCAGGGCGATGCCGATAATGTAAAATGGCGCGGATTAGACGAAGGTGATAAATTAAAAGTGCAAGCCCCTAATGATTGGACTACATATGGCAGCGTGTGGGGTAGTAATGCCAGTGGTTTTACCGCGCTTGCCGGTTGCTGCCGACTTTTTAATGCCACATGGGGCGACCCAGGAACATCAAACACAGGTTTTTGGTGGTCAAGTACAATTCATACAAGTGATAATGAAGCCTGGTACCGTTACTTAGATTATAAAAACAGTAACGTATTCAGATACCATGTCTCAAAAAATTATGGTATGAGTATTCGTTGCGTGAAAGATTAAACCGAACCCGATTTTCTTTTTATTATCGTTTATTTCAATCTTTTTTAAGGTAAAAAATCCTATTGCTTTACTATGTTTTTACCATTCATTATCGGTAACAATTTAATAACATTAGCTCAGTCGTTTTAATTATTTCATAACAATTAGGTTTACTTAAAACAACCCCGGTTATAGACTTTTGCGACGTTCGTTAAAGTTGACGGACAAAAAAATAAATCAAAAAAAACCAAACCAAAATGAAGAAAAAAACAGTTACAAAATTAGTTGCTACAGCCGCCATAGCTGTAACATCAATTGCATCGGGCTTTGCTCAAACAAACCTGGGTGCTTCTTGCGGATGCCCTCCGGTAGCCTCAAGACCAAACGTATTACTATCTACACTTGCAACAAGCGGTGGCTCTAACGACGGTAGCTTAACAGCTGCCACTACTATTTTAGATTGTTCGAAAAACTGGATTCTTGATAAAAAGATTTTTGTTGATAATGGTAAAACTTTAGTTGTACATGCAGGTACTGTTATTAAAGGAAGAAAATACAGCACGCCTGATTCAGCAACTTGTTTAATTGTATCAAGAGGCGCTAAAATGATTGCTGACGGTAATTACGATTGCCCAATTGTAATGACTGCGGAAGCTGACCCAATGGATGGTTCGTTCCCTATTAAAAATAACGGTCAATGGGGCGGCTTAGTTCTTGCCGGACGTGCAACCAATAACTTAACATTAGCTGCAAACGGCCCTTACACTGCGGGTGCAGGTGATGGTAAACTTGCCATTGCTGACGGTTTAGCTTATTTTGAAGGATTTGCTACTACAGACCCTCGTATGTATTTTGGCGCTGACCTTACTGGTGGCGAATCATTTGATGATAATGATAACTCAGGTATTTTCAGATATCTTTCTGTAAGATACGCTGGTGCTATTCTTAACGTTGGTGGAGAGATTAACGGTATTTCATTAGGTTCAGTTGGTAGAGGAACTACTATCGAGCATATTGAAGTTATTTCGGCTGCTGATGATAACATGGAATTTTGGGGTGGTACAGTACAAGTAAAATATGCTGCCTTTATGTTTGGTAACGATGACATGTATGATTATGATGATGGTTACAATGGTAAAGCACAGTTTGTATTTAGTATTAAATCTTCAACAAATGATACTTTAATTACAAGTAAAGATGCTGATAATGGTTTTGAGTGCGATGCTGATGACCAAAAATCAAACAACTTCCCTCGTTCACATCCAATTTTTTACAACTGTACTATGATTGGTAACGGTAAAAAAGCTTTAACCAGCGATAACAGCGGTATTGCAGGTATTGAAGCAAAAGAGTTAAC
>DATFTU010000218.1:0-4186 GCA_035261565.1 Bacteroidia bacterium | reverse complement strand
TAGCCAGCAAAAAACTGGAAAAAGAAGCTAACCGTTTTATACAAAAATGGGACGATGAAAAAATAGCTATCGAGAATGGCCGTTGGGGTCCTTTTATCCGTTTTGGTAAATTGATGCTGAAACTGGAGAAAAAAGCCAACGGAGAAAAATATATGGCAGAAGAGCTTGCAAAAATTTCGTTAGATGAGATTAAAAAAATGATTGTAGATCAAATGCCAACCGCGTTTGATAAAAAAGGAGCTAAGAAAGGTGCGGTAAAAAAAGCAGCCGCAGCTAAAAAACCTGCTGCAAAAAAAGCAACGGTTAAAAAAACGGCGAAGAAAGCTGCGGTAAAAAAAGCAGCAAAGAAAGCCACTAAAAAATAAACCTGATTTAATTATTACAAAAAAGCGTGGCAACACGCTTTTTTTATTTCTGCACTTTATACTTTTCTATTTCAATTTTACCGGTGCAAAAAATATACTCGTCTTTAACGGTATTGCTGCAAACCAAAACGGTTTTTTGTTGGGCAAATTCTGTAATCATGTTTTGGTACCAGGCAATTGCGCTTGCATCTAAATTGCTGCAAGGCTCGTCCAGCAATAAAACCGGGCAATCGGCCATAATAGCTAAACCCAGTTTTACACGCTGTTTCATGCCCGACGAATAATTTTTTATGTACTTATCTGCCGTGTGTTCAAGCTGCATTTGTTTAATTACATCTTCGGCAGAAAAATTATGTATAAAAGGTTTGAATTGCTTTTGGTGATTGATGGTTTCAGTCAGTGTAAAATCTTCAATCAATTCCATATAAGGCGATGCCATGCTTAGGTGTCTGTAAATAGTATCGTCTTCAATAATTTGGTTGTTGTTTTTCCAAACAACTTCACCTTTTGTGGGTATTAAAAAAGAAGCAATGCTTTGCAGTAAAGTTGATTTGCCTGAACCGTTAGCGCCTAAAATTACCAGCTTTTCGGCAGGAGAAATAGTTAGTGTAACATCTTTAAAAATCCACTCGTTTACAAACTTTTTGCTCAGGTTATTTATATGAATGGATACGGGCACAATAACAATTTTATTTTTTGCGCATTACAATCTCAATGGGCACACCCGAAAAATTAAAATGCTCGCGCAATTTATTTTCCAAATAACGCTTGTAGCTTTCGCTAACATACTGTGGCAGGTTACAAAAAAATATAAACATCGGTATGCCTTTCATTTGCGTTACGTATTTAATTTTTACGTATTTGCCTTTAAGGGCCGGTGGAGGATAAGCTTCTATAACAGGCTCAAAAAACTCATTTAGTTTGCGGGTTGGTATAATTTGGCGGCGGTTATGATACACCTCTATGGCAACTTCAATAGCTTTTAATACACGTTGTTTTTCTAATACCGATACAAAAATAATAGGCACATCTTTAAACGGAGCTAAGCGCTCGCGTATGGCATCTTCTGTTTTTTTAGCGGTGGTTGAGTCTTTCTCAATTAAATCCCACTTGTTTACCAAAATTACTACACCCTTGTGGTTTTTAATGGCAAGGTCAAAAATGCTTAAATCCTGCGCCTCTAAGCCCAATGTGGCGTCAATCATCATAAGTATTACATCGCTGCTTTCAATGGCTCTAATAGAGCGCATTACGCTATAAAACTCAAGGTCTTCGTGTACTTTCGATTTTTTTCTAATTCCGGCCGTGTCAATCAGCCAAAAATCGTTTCCAAAAGCGTTGTAACGTGTGTTTATAGAATCGCGGGTGGTACCCGCAACTGGCGTAACAATATTTCGTTCGTTGCCCAATAAAGCATTAGTAAGCGATGATTTGCCCACGTTGGGACGCCCCACAATAGCTATGCGTGGCAGTTTTTCTTCTTGCTCATCTTCCGGGTTGGGTAAAGCTTTTACAATATCATCCAGCAACTCGCCGGTGCCACCACCACTGGCAGCCGAAACGGCATACACATCGCCCATGCCCAAGGAGTAAAACTCAGAAGCGTAAGGTGTTTTATCGGGGGTATCAATTTTATTTACAGCTAAAAAACATTTCTTCCCGCTTTTGCGAATAAGAACCGCCACATCTTTATCAAAACGGGTAACCCCATCATTACTATCTACCACAAATATCAGCAGGTTGGCTTCATCAATAGCAATTTGTACTTGCTTTCTAATCTCGGCTTCAAACACATCGTCGCTTCCTGTAATGTATCCTCCGGTATCAATAACGGTAAACTCGCGGGCATTCCATTCTACTTTGCCATAGTGCCTATCGCGGGTAACACCGGCTACAGAATCAACAATAGCCTGGCGGCTTTCGGTTAAGCGGTTAAAAAGAGTTGATTTACCAACGTTGGGGCGACCTATTATAGCTACTATGTTTGACACTGACTTGTTTTATAAATTTTGGCAAAGATAACCTTTGTTTTTTTATGCCATAAAACAAGATTTTTTGAGACTGTTTGCCAGGAAAATTATCGTACTAATTCAACAAAACCCTTTAATTTCTCTTCCTTATTGGTGGCACCGTTAGTATATGTAATTACATAAAAATAAGAACCTGCGCTGCAGGCTCTGCCTGTTGGGGTATGCCCTAACCAAACCTGATTAACATTGGTGCTTTGAAAAACCTCAACTCCCCATCTGTCGTAAATAGTGGTTTGTAAATCAATTAACGCAACACCGTAATCGTATATAACAATACTCCAAAAATCGTTTACACCATCACCATTAGGAGAAAACACGTTAGGGACTTTAATTGAAAGTGTATCGTCGTGATAAGGGCTTAATGTGTAAGAAATTGTAGATGCTTTAACGCCGGTACTTATCAGAAAAAAGAATATTGATATGGTAATCAGTCTTTTCATTTAGCCCTGCAATATTAGGGAATTATCTGATTAGATTAATTTGTCCGTTAAAATTTATTGTTTTACCCTGTGCATCAGTAGCCGAACCTTTGTATACGTATATATCAACCGGGGCCTCCTGCCCTTTTTGTTTCCCGTTCCAGCTTTTATTTATATCATCTAATGTTATAATAAGGTTGCCCCAACGGTCATATATATTCATTTCAAATCCATATATAAATGTACCATCGGCTTTAAAAAAATCGTTTGTACCATCATTATTAGGCGTAAAAGAGTTTGGAATATATAATGTTGAATAATCTATAACATGTACGGTATACTTAACCGAATCAATACAACCATGTGTACTTGTAAAATAATAACTGGCAGTATAATTGCCCGATTGCTCAAACGTATAATTTGTGCTTTGTGCTAAAATGGTTCCGTCAGATAAATAAGCGCTGTCTAACGTCCAACCATTATTGGTATGAATACTTATAGTAACCGGTGTAAGTGAATAAACACTTCCATCAGGGCTTGTTGTAATTTTTGGAACGAATGCATCATTTTGGTTAAAAACAGTGGCTGTTGCAGCAGCGGCACAATTATAAAAATCGGTAACCTGCACGGTATATGTACCTATGTATAAATTAGTAATAGTTTGTGCATTTGTGGCAGGTACTCCGGTCCATTGATACATATAAGGAGGGAAACCAATAGCATTTGCCGTTACCGAACCATAATTTTGATTGCAATAGGTGGGCGTTGCGCTGGCTGTTACAACTAAAGAAGGCCGGTTGCCAATTGTAACAGTAACAGAATCTTTACAGTTAGGGTTAAAACCATCGCTTACAACCACCATGTAATTTCCGGCGGCTAAATTTGTAGCGTTTTGTGTAAATTGCGGAGGCACTGTGTTCCAGTAATATTGGTAGGGCGGATTTGCCTGTGGTGTGGCTGTAGCCGAGCCAATGTTTTTTCCACAATAGTCGGGCGATGTAGCTGTTTGTATGGGGAAGAAAGTATTTGTGCCTACAGTAGCTGTTGTATTTCCTACACAGCCATTTGCATCGGTAACAGTTACCGAATAAATATTTGGTGAAAGATTATTTAGCCCTTGGGTGGTTTGTCCGCCCGGTGCCCAGCTATATGAATAAGGCGGGGCGTTTGGTATAACTGAAACTACACTTACCGAACCTGATGGGCCACCACAAACAGAATTAACGGCAGATGTTGTTATTTGTAATACAGGTGTGGTAACCCCAATGGTAACTACGCTACTGGTACTGCAACCATGCGCGTCGCTAACGGTTGCAGTATACTGCCCTTGTGCCAAATAATGTATAACGGCTGTGGTTTGTGCCGGGTGGGT
>DATFTU010000217.1:0-6663 GCA_035261565.1 Bacteroidia bacterium | reverse complement strand
TCAGTAAATGAGTTTGAACAAGACATAAAAAAAGGCGCGCTTGTTTTAGATGTGCGTAAAGCGGCTGAGTTTGCAAAAGGACATGTACCTAATGCGTTGTTTATTGGTTTAGATGGGCAGTTTGCCCCTTGGGTTGGCGCTTTGATTACTGATTTGAAACAACCGATAATTTTAGTTACACCAGAGGGGAAAGAAGAAGAAACAGTTATGCGCTTATCGCGCGTAGGGTATGATAATTGCTTGGGTTATTTAGCCGGAGGTTTTGATGCCTGGAAACAAGCGGGTAAAAATACAGAAGACATTACATCTATAAGCGCTGAAGAATTTGCTATGTATTACGGAAAAGAAAATGTTAATGTATTAGATGTGCGTAAACCGGGCGAATATGATGCAAAGCATTTGAATAACGTTAACCACAAAGCACTTGATTTTATAAGCGATTGGCAAGACAGCTTAGATAAAAATAAAAACTACTACATACATTGCGCGGGTGGTTACCGTAGTATGATTGCGGCATCTATTTTAAAAGCTAAAGGCTATAAAAATTTAATTGATGTTGCAGGGGGCTTTGGCGCTATTGTAAAAACAGGCATTCCGGCAAGTGCCTATGCGGTTACTTGTGCTAACGCATAATTAATATGAAAACAAAACTATACAGTGTTTTACATAATAAATGTCCTTACTGCCACGAGGGGGATTTTTTTATAAGCAAAAACCCGTTTGACTTTAAAAACTTTGACAAGCAACACGACAATTGTCCGGTTTGTCATAACACCTACATGCCCGAAAATGGTTTTTATTATGGCGCTATGTATGTTAGTTATGCTTTAGACATCGCTTTAGGTGTTGCCTTATTTGTTTTAAGCAATGTAATTTTTGATTGGGGAACAACAACTTTTTTAATTCTGTTTGTAGTTTCTATTTTGTTATTATGGACAATTATTTTTAGAAAGGCTCGCCTTATTTGGATAAACCTTTTTGTAAAATACGACAAAACAAAAGCCATCCACTAAAGCATGGTAGTTTTTTTAATTGGCATGCCTGCTTGCGGAAAAACCAGTATAGGCAAGCGTTTAGCTAAAGAATTACAATTTACATTTATTGATTTAGACAACTATCTTGCTGATAAAGAAAAAAAAAGGGTTGTAACAATTTTCAGCGAAAAAGGGGAAGAGTTTTTTAGAGAATTAGAAGCCAAATATCTGAAAGAAATTTCTAACACAAAGACCAACACAATTATTTCGGTAGGAGGGGGCACACCTTGTTTTCATAACAACCTATCCTTTATGCTTTCTGCGGGAACCGTTTTTTATTTAAATACTTCGGCTGAAACCTTGTTTTCTCGACTAAAAGAAGATACCAAACGCCCCATGTTTTTAAATCTTACAAGGGAGCAGATAAAAGAAAAAATAAATTCGTTGTTGCAACAACGCCAAACTTTTTACCTGCAAGCACACCATACTGTAAACACATCACATAAAAGTGACGATGCTATTGTAAAAGAAATGAGTTCGATTATATTAGCTAATTAGCCTTTTCTATCAGGGTTATCTGTTAAAAAAGCTCCCCAGTTTTTATACGTTTTTTTTCCTGTTGCGTTTTGCGATTTACCCTGAAAGTGATGACAAACCGCTACTGCCAAAGCATCCGTAGCATCTAAATGCTTATTGGTATTTTTGAATTTTAAAATTTGTTGTAGCATGGCGGCAACTTGTTCTTTAGCAGCATTACCATTACCTGTTATACTTAGTTTTATTTTTTTTGGCGAGTATTCAAAAATAGGCACGTCAAAATTTAAAGCGGCCGCCATAGCCACACCTTGCGCACGGCCAAGTTTAAGCATACTTTGCACGTTCTTTCCAAAAAAAGGTGCTTCAATGGCAAACTCATCGGGTTTGTGTTTTTTTACAATAGTAGTAACGGCTGCAAAAATTTTTTGTAAACGCAAGGTGTGGTCGTCATCTGTATCAAGCTTAATAACATCCAGCTCAATCAACTTCATCTCGCTGCCCTTAATGTGTATAAGCCCAAAGCCCATAATAACGGTTCCGGGGTCAATGCCTAAAATTATCTTATCGGTTACTTTGCTCAAGGAAGGTGAATAATCAGGCCTAAATTTAATTCTTATTTTATTGAAAAATCAACTTATGTGGTTTTGTTTTTATTTAGCGTACTTTTGGGGTCTATTATGACGATACACAAAGCCCTTAAAAATTTAAAGATCGAAGCTTTAAACCCCATGCAGTTAGCCTCTATTGAGGCAGCTAAAAAACAAAAAGATATACTACTGCTTTCTCCAACCGGTTCCGGAAAAACACTGGGCTTTTTATTACCTATTTTAAATAATCTTGAAAAAGATAAAGCGGGTGTGCAAGCGTTAATTGTTGTTCCTTCTCGCGAATTGTCTTTGCAAATAGAACAGGTGTTTAAACAAATGAGCACAGGTTTTAAAATTAACTGCTGCTATGGTGGACATGCTACCCGAATTGAAAAAAATAATTTAGAACATCCGCCAACGGTGTTGGTTGGTACACCGGGTAGAATTGCTTATCACTTACGCTTAAATAATTTTGATACTAATAACGTACATGCTTTGGTGTTAGATGAATTTGATAAAGCACTTGAGTTTGGTTTTCAGGATGATATGTCGTACATCATTTCTCAACTAAAAAATCTAAAAAAACGCACACTTACTTCGGCTACTAAAATGAAGGAAATTCCTGCGTTTACAGGAGTTAAACACCCTTTTGAAATTAATTATTTACCCGATGTGCCTGCCAAGTTAGAGGGGCTGAAACTAAAATACGTGCGAGTTGAGAATAAAGAAAAACTGGACACACTAATTTCGCTAATATATAAAACAGGTGCAAAAGCAACGTTGGTTTTTTGTAACCATAGAGATGCGGTTGACCGAATTAGTTTTATGTTAGAGAAAAAGGGCTTGGCGCACGATATTTTTCATGGACGAATGGAGCAGGAAGACCGCGAGCGCGCCTTAATAAAATTTAGAAACGGTAGCCATCGTATTTTGGTTACAACCGATTTGGCTTCGCGTGGGTTGGATATTCCGGAGATTGAAGTTGTGGTACATTATCAATTACCGCTTACCGAAGATTCCTTTATACACCGCAACGGGCGCACAGCCCGTATGAATGCCAAAGGAACGGCTTATTTAATGTTGGCCGAAGATGAAAAAATCCCAGAATTTATTACCGGAGATATAGAAGAAGAAAAAATATCGGGTCGATATGAAGCGCCTGATATGCCGACCTGGTGCACGCTTTATATTGGCGCCGGTAAAAAAGATAAGATAAATAAAATGGATATTGTGGGCATGCTTTTACAAAAAGGCAAACTGCAAAAAGATGAATTGGGTTTAATCGAAGTGCTTGATCATTCGTCGTACGCCGCTGTAAAACGAGATAAAATAGATGGCGTTATACGATTGATTAAAGACGAGAAAATTAAAAACCGGAAAATTAAAATGGAAATTTCTAAGTAGAAATTTAATAAGGCTTGTAAAAGCTTATAAATACAGCAAACAAAATTATGGCACAGCTTACAAAGGTTAGTACAAAGGTTAGGTTGCTTAGGCTTTTTTTATTGAAAGGTGTTTTTTCTTTACTACCAATGTTTTTAAAAAAAATGACAATATCTTTTCTAAAAATTACACCAACTATTAAGTAGGGGATAAACATTAAAAAAAGTATCCCTGTATTTAAACCCTGCGCTACCGAATTAGGATTGTTTTGTAAATCGCTTTCGGCGGCCGCTTTACACATGGCACATTGCGCAACGACTCCAATGTTTAGGAGTAAAAAAAGCAAAATAGCTATGCCGGTTTTTAAACGCAATTTAAAAGGGATAATAAGGTTTAACCATTAAATAAACCACTACACCTGTTATGGTAACATATAACCAAATAGGATAACTAAAGCGAACAATTTTGCGGTGTTTAATTACGTCATTCTTCAAACCAAAATAAAACGAAATCAAAATCATAGGTAAAACAAGTGCCGCCAATATAATGTGAGTTAAAAGGATAAAAATATATACTCCACGTACGCCGGCTACTAAATTTCTTTCGGCATCATCTAAATTGCTATCATGGTTTATATCACCAAATTTTACATCAGGCATAAAGTAATGCGCCAATATATACGACACTAAAAATAAAGCCGACAACACAAATGCTGTAAGGTTTATTTTTTTGTGCATGGCAATATTTTTCCGTTTAATAAACCATAAAGACGCCAATAATAAAATGGTACAAGTGCCATTAAGGGTAGCGTTTAGCGCAGGCAAGTATGAAACAAAACCGGGCATCACATCGGGGCGAGGTAAAACCTTTTGGTTTAAAATAACTACTACGGCAAATACAAAAATGCTTAATGCCATTACAAATCTAAATACGGCTTTATCACTCATATTATTTTTCTGTTTTTAAAATAGATATATCACTTATTAATTTATTTACCTGCAAACTATCTGTTCCATCATAAATGCCACGTATGCGTTTTTGTTTATCAATTAATAGGAGTGCCTCACTGTGTATGAAACCTTCGGGTGTGCCGTCATCCTCTAAAGCATTTACTAAGTAATCTTCTTTAGCTAAGTTGTAAATTGCTTTTTTATCTCCGGTTAAAAAATGCCATTTGTTTTTTATAGCACCATATTTGCCTGCATACGCAAACAACACTTCGGCAGTATCATTCATAGGGTTTACGGTGTGCGATAAAATTAAAAAATCCGCATCATCTTTTTCGGCTTGTTGTACTCTACCCAACTGGTTACTCATTGCCGGGCAAATGCTTTGGCACGTAGCAAAGAAAAAATTGGCTACGTAAATTTTATTCTGTGTGGTTTGCTGGCTTACAATTTCTTTATACTGATTAAGTAACGAGAAATCTTTAATGGTATGATAAACTGTATCGCCATTAGCTGAAATTGTTTTTGGGCCAACGACCGGAAGCAGTAATTTTTTCTCTTCCGCTTTTTTAGGACTGCAGGCAAAAGTAGCTAATGCCACTACTGCTAATAACAGTATTTTATTTTTGTTCAAGGTCATTTTGTTTAAGTGTATTGGCGTATTCGTCTTTTGTTTTTAAGTGCTTATACTCTTGTATTAAACGCTTTACTTCCGAGTTTTGGTTTGGATCGTAGTAACCCCGTATGTGCCTGTGTTTATCAATTAATACAGCAAAGTAATTAAATACATAGTATGGTTTTCCTTTAAAATATGCTTCGTTAGCTTTTTTACCCTCGGTTAATAATGGATGAAAACTTGGCAAATTAATTTTCAACGAATCAAAATCACCTTTTAGCTCTTTATTCGTAATATCATATTTAAAAGCTGTGTAACAGTCGGAAACAAAAAAAACAGGAACATCTTTAAGCTCTTTGGCTTTATATTGAACGTAGTCAATAAAGGCTTTCAACTTGTAACCGTCGTTTTTTAAACCACTATCTAAGAATAAAATAATATATACGGGATAATTAGTTGTATCTATTAAAGTGGAATCTCCTTTTATAATGGTTACAACAACTTCATTACCTTCATTATCAATTTTTTTTAGCAAACTGGCTTTACAATTTGTTATAAAGGAAATATCAGGCACAGAATAATAAATAGTATCTCCTTTAGCTGAAACGGTTTTTGGCCCATAATAAGCCATTTTTTTAAAATTGGCTTGGGTTAATTCAAAAAGAAAGTAGAGCAGCGATGGGAATAAGATGATGCAGACTAAAATTATACGCTTTCTTTTCACGGCGCAAATTTACGTATAAAAATGCTTATTTTTTTAAAAGTTTAATTACCGTATTTTTGCTAAAAATTACCTATGCGCCTGCTTTTAACATTGCTATTTACTATTTTTTTTCAGTTGATTTTTGCACAAACTAACTGCAATTGCAACGAAAAAGAGATAGAATTTTCGCAGGGGTATATTGATGCCAATAACTTGATTTTTAGAGGGAAAACAGTAAGTACAAGCAAAGGAACTGATTATGATAAAGTAACTTTTACTATAGACAAACTGTTTAAGGGTGTTGCCGCAAAACAATTAGATGTTTATTTTGATGGTAAAAACCCCTGTGCTTTAAAATTTAATGCCGGAGAAGATTGGCTTATTTATGCCAATTATAAAAGCGGAAAACCTTTGCTGGTTTATTGCTCGCGTAGCCGTAAAAATGTAATTAATACCAATAAAAATATTGATTTGATGTACATTAAATCAGATATAACTGTGGATGATGAAACCGATAAGCTAACCGAATTGTGCGGGTTAAAAAATTTTACCGAACCCATTGCAGATACTGAAAATGCGCATAATAACATTATACCCACAGGCTGGCAACGAATTTTACTGATAATTTTTTCGGTAATAGGTTTTGCTGTTATTTATTTTGGGCTGAATAAAGTATTTAAAAAATAACCTCACTTTAAAGCTTGTACACAAGCATTCCAAACCACTTCATTAGGTGGTGGGGCAATAATCTCAACCTTTTCTTTGGTAACGGGGTGTTCAAAATTTAGTTTACGTGCATGCAGGTGTATAGATGCATCTTCGTTGGTGCGTTTAAAGCCATATTTAACATCGCCTTTTATGGGGCTTCCCATAGTAGATAGTTGCACGCGTATTTGGTGGTGCCTGCCGGTAGTCG
>DATFTU010000216.1:0-2067 GCA_035261565.1 Bacteroidia bacterium | reverse complement strand
TTACAAACCGGGCACGGAACCATATCGGGCACAATTTATAAAGACCCAAGTTTTGGGTCGCGCCTGGGCAACGGGCATAATAGTGTGATGGGCGCACCACTTAAAGGCATTGATGTTAAGCTTGGCAAAAACCCCGGCGGCGGTTGTGCTGCCCGAACTACTACCAGCGATAGCGGGCAATATGTATTTACCCATGTTGATACAGGCAGCTATAAAATTTATGTAGATATACCTAACTATGGTATGGATAGTGTGCGCAATGTGGTGATAACACCGGCTGACACTATTAGCCCGAATAATAATTACCATGTTGACTCAACCGTTATATATATTGATACAACCGGCAGCACCGCCGGTATATTTACCCCAAGCAAAGCCAACGCTGCTAATGTAAAAGTTTACCCTAACCCTACGAGCGATGTTGCGTATATGGATTTTACGAATAACGAATCGTGTGTTGTTAACGCTGTGTTGTATGATATAACCGGAAATAAAATTGCCACCCTGTTTAGCGAGCGAATGCCACAAGGCAGCCAAAGTTTAAAAATAAATTTAAGTGGATTACAATTAAATAAAGGGGTTTATTTTATAAGAGCCACTATAAATAATACACTGCAAACATTTAAGTTGAGTGTTATTGATAAATGATAAGATGTAAATGATGAGTTTGAAAAACCCCTGCTAAAATATTTTGGCGGGGTTTTTTGTTTTTATGCAAACCCGTTAACCGTATTTTTGTTAAAAACGACCACTTAAAAAAAAATTACTGCCTTTTAAAAACAATATTATATCAGCAAAAGCTATATTGTAAATTAGATGAAATTTTTAGATGGTAAAAAAACTATTTATACTTTTTATTATTTTATTGGTTCAGGTTTGCACAAAAGCTCAACCGGGCAAAGAAGCCTGGCATTGGTATTTTGGCCAAAGCTCTACATTAGATTTTAGCAGTGGAATGCCTGTAGCCGGCATAGGGCAGTTAAGTACCATTGAAGGATCGGCCAGTATAAGCGATGAAAATACAGGGCAATATTTATTTTCGGCAGCAAAAAATTATGCGCTAAATAAAACCGGAAACATTTTGTATAATAGTTACGGATTATTGGGAGCTTACAGTTCAACCCAATCAGATTTAATAGTGCGTAAACCCGGCAGCTCTACTTTATTTTATGTTATAACCTGCGACGAAGCTGGTCCGGCTAATAAAGGCGTACATTACTCGGTAGTAGATATGACCTTAGCACTTGGGCTTGGCGGTGTTACCCTAAAAAACAAAGTGCTTACCCCGCCGCCCTGTACCGAAAAATTAACCGGAGCAAGGCACTGCAATGGTGTAGATTATTGGGTTTTAACACACCCGTTTAACTCAAATGCGTTTAATGCTTATTTACTAACAAGTACCGGCTTAGACACCGTGCCTGTGGTTTCTAATACGGGAACTGTGCACGCAAATTTAAGCCACTATTATGATGAAGAGGCCGGTTATATGAAAATATCGCCTGACGGAAAAAAAATTGCTTTAGGTATTTGTTCAGACTCTTTGCCCATACTTGAGATACTTGATTTTAATAACAACACAGGCGTTGTAAGCAACCCTATAACCATAAATACGGGTCCGGGCTCAGGCCCATATGGGGTAAGTTTTTCGCCGGATAATTCTAAACTATATACTACAAGTAATCTTTTAGATAATGTAACGCAACAAATATTTCAGTACGATTTAAGCAGTGGTGTTGCGGCAACTATTATTGCATCGAAAACCCTTATTGCACAAACCACTTCTCACATAGGTAATTACTCGAATGAATTTGGTGCTTTACAAATAGCGCCCGATGGAAAAATTTATGCTACGAGATCGGTTATTGATACATTAGCTGTTATAAATAACCCTAACAATTTAGGAGCAGGTTGTAATTTTAACTTAAGTGGGTTTTCTATACTTCCTCACTATTCTACATACTCATTTGGTTTACCTAATTTTATTGATGCCAATTATGCAGGCATACAACTTAACCTGCAAGACGTAAAACAATGCGGCACTTTTAACCCAACCACATTAGATGCGGG
>DATFTU010000215.1:0-4704 GCA_035261565.1 Bacteroidia bacterium | reverse complement strand
TAAATTCGTTATGGTTTGTATTTAAATAATCTGCAATTTTTCTTGAATAAATTGCTTCGTTATAGGCCTCGTTTTCAAAGCCGATTGAAAAAGTATTTATTTTGGTACCGGACAGTTTTACTGCATTTGCGGCAATTAAACTTGAGTCGACCCCACCGCTTAAAAAAACGCCAAAAGGCACATCGCTTTTTAATTGATATTGTATAGAACTTGTCAACAATTCAGAAATAAAGATTATAGCCTTTTTTTCGTCTTTAATAACTTCGTCGGACAACTCATTGCTCAATGCCCAGTATTTATTTTTAGAGATTCCGTTTTTATTAATCTTCAAGAAACACCCAGGGTCTAGTTTATATACATTTTCATAAATTGAATAGGGAGATGGTATAAACCCTAAATTTAAATATTGTGGTACTGCGGCATAGTTTAGCTTAAGATTTAATTTTTTTACTGCCTTAAGAGCTTTTATTTCTGATGCAAAAACAAAATCGGTACCATCCCAATAATAATAAAGCGGTTTAATACCAATTCTATCTCTGTATATGTATAGTTCTTCCAGTTTTTTATCATAAATAGCAAAAGCAAACATTCCGTTTAATTGCTCTATAAAAGCCGGGCCATAAAGAGCAAAGGTTTCCAATATGACTTCGGTATCTGTTGAAGAATTAAAGTGTATTCCTTTGCCGGAGTCTTTAGACTTTAATTGAGAAGCAATTTCATTGTAATTATACACCTCGCCATTATAAATAATTGCAAACCTATCGTTAGCCGAATGCATGGGCTGGTTGCCTCGCTCAGATAAGTCTATAATTTGCAATCTGTTATGTGCAAAGCCTAAATGATTGTGAAAAAAAAAGTTTTTTGAATCGGGCCCCCTGTGATTAAGAGCATTTGCCATAGCATAAGCATCTTCTTCATTAAAAGAGTTTTTTACCGAAAAATATCCGCTTATACCACACATACAACCACCATATTACACAAGTTACACTAACAATAGTATTATAAAAATACTAATTTTACTTTTGAATACAATGCATAAACAAATTTTATTTATTTCGATTGATGGGATGTGCGACCAACTTGGCCAATCGCAGGTATTGCCTTATTTAACCGAGCTTTCAAAAAACGGGTTTAAGATTACGATTGTTAGTTGCGAGAAACTGACCAATTTTGAAAAAAATAAAAACACTATAGAAAACATTACTGCTTCTAATAATATCATTTGGAAATATTGTTTTTATCAAACAAAAATTCCGTTAGTATCTCAGTTTCAAAATTTCTTTACTCTTAAAAAATTAGCCAGACAGGAGATAATAAACAACAAAAATATTGTGCTGCATTGCAGAAGTTATTTGCCGGCCCTTATTGGGCTACAATTAAAAGCCAAGTTAAACAGCAAATATATTTTTGACATGCGAGGCTTTTGGGCTGATGAACGTATAGATGGTAATATATGGAATTTTAAAAACCCCATACACAAGTTTTTATACCACTATTTTAAGCGTAAAGAAATTGAAATGATTGAAAATGCCGACTATATTGTAACACTTACTAATAATGCAAAAAAAGAAATTCAGTCGTGGAAATTAAAAATAGTACCAAGTATAGAAGTTATACCATGTTGCGCAGATATAAATCATTTTGCAATAAATACTATTGATAAAAAAACAGAAATCAAACAAAAACTTAACATTACAGAAAATGCCTTTGTTATTGGTTATTTGGGCTCTTTAGGCACTTGGTATATGTTAGATGAAATGCTTGACTTTTTTAAAGAATTACAAATAAAGAGGCCTGAAAGTATTTTGTTTTTTATAACAAACGATGATGAAAAAGATATTTTAGAGGCGGCAGAAACCAAAAAGATAAATTTAAACTCTATAATTATTAAATCAGCAAAAAGAAATGAGGTGCCTCAATACATTTCGTGCTTAGATATTGGCTTGTTTTTTATTAAACCACTTTACTCTAAAAAGGGGTCATCGCCTACAAAGCTTGCTGAATTACTTGCATCCGGCAAACCGGTAATAGCTAATATGGGAGTTGGCGACGTTGATGAATTACTATTGAATACTCATTGTGGGGTTTTAATTTCATCTTTTAATACAGAAGCATATAAACAGGCTATTGATAAAATTAGCGAACTGAAGCAGCCTGAACAATATTACAGAGACATAGCCCTGGCTAATTTTTCGTTGCAAAAGGGAGTTGATTCATACAATAAAATATATAATTCTCTTTTTTAAACTATATGACTAAAAACTCGAGATACAAAAAATTACCTCCACGGAAACATTTCTTAAACAAACTGGTCAAAAATTTTTTATTGGCTATGGGTTTACTTACTGTTTCATTACTGATAGGTATGTGGGGGTATCATCATTTTATGAACTTAGGCTTTACCGATTCATTAATTAATGCATCGATGATATTGAGTGGTATGGGTCCGGTAGACCATGCTGATACCGATGGAGCAAAAATATTTGCGTCGTTTTATGCTATTTATAGCGGAGTAGCTTTTATTAGCAGTATAGCTTTTTTATTTGTACCTATTGTGCATCGTTTTTTACACAAAATGCACTTAGAAATAGAAGGTGACTAAAGCTAATTAAGGATAAATCTTTTTTTGCATTGATTGCAATACTTCATATTGCGTAGAGTTGCCTTGGGTTGCATCATATATAAAGGCTACTATACTACATTGCTTAAATTTACAAGCAATGGCAGGTTTATTAGCAGGGTTATTTGTTGTGCCTGCTGCAGGGTATGTTGCGTTTAGTGTGTAATTATAGTTTTTTACAACAACCTGATTTGTATTTGCACCCGCCGACACTAAAACATCTCCCCAAGTGCTGGTAATTGCATCGCGCAATACAAAACGATGTACATAGTTAGCAATCTCTCCAAGTGTACCGCTTTTTTGAGGCCCAATAATACTGTCTTGAGTTAATAATACTACCAAATTATACGTGCCGCTTAGCTGTTTTAAAAAGGTTGAAGTTGCTTGAACTGTTAGGGCTTTTGTAGTAGTATCAAATGTGGTAGCCAGTTTAAGTTTAATAAACGCCGTGTCATTTAAAATGATGTTTTGGGTTGTACTTGCCCAAAGCGGATAAAGTAAATATTTTGAAGACAAGGGGTTGCCTTTTCTATTAACCATGCCGCAAGGGTTGCCCGTATTTGACATATTAAAAAAACTGTCGTACGCATCTCCTATAGCACTTTGAAGGTTGAGCGAATAGGTTGTTACCGGTACAGCAAAATTTCCGGCATTTACCGACAAGGGAGTAATGCGGTTGCCATATAACGATATTAATGAATCTAATTCTGTAGCCGCAGGAGGGCAATTTACACAAGTTGAACCCGTATAATCTTCCACCAGCACATTTTTATATACTTTATTAGTATCATTGCTTACAATAGCAGTAGTTGGTTTTAGGGGAGTTGCAACATAATCACAACTCGCAAAGAAAGCAGTTATACAAAAAAGCAGGACTATTTTGATATTTTGATTCATCAGTATAAAGTTACAAATTATTTATTAAAAACTGGTTGATACCGTTAATGAAACTCCATCGGATGCCGGAACAGTACGGCACACACCGCCTACACAAAATATGCCCTGCCTTTGCTTACCATAAGAAAGTGTAATACGCATTGCATCACGTATAAAACCTATGTTTACCAAATAATAGTGAAAACGCTTACTTTCATCGGCATTACCATAATTCCATTGATCTAAAACAGCTAAGTAAAAATTAGATTTTGGCCACCACTCTACCATACCAACGGCCCAACTACCTTTATCTTGCTGGGTTAACATAGCCTCCCCTTCAAACCGAATGGATGATGTAGGTTTGTATTTATAAGTAATATCAGCCACAAAAATATTGGTTTTAATATTGGCATATTCATTAACAGCGCTATTTTCTACTATTATATTTTTATTGTAAAATTGGTTGCTGTATAAAAAAGTACCTTTCACTTTTTTGGTAAACTTTTTATTAATCTCTATATTAAAATCATGAAAATATTTCTCTCCAGGGCTAAATGATTTTACTACATAATGGTATTGCCTGGTATCATTTTGAGGAGCAATATTTACACTATCTATACCATAAGCCAAAGAACCGTTTAAAGCTACTTCCATGCCATACTTTCCTCCTATAGCCGAACCTTTTTTGAATTTGTATTGCATCTCGCCCTGCGCAGCCATTTCTCCGTTAGGCTGTGTTGCATAAGGATAAAAAGTGGCCATTAAGTATGTGTGGTATTTTGTAAGAGCGGGCATATAATTTATCATGGCCGCATTAAGGGTTTGGTCTCTATCACTTCTAAACCCCATATTATCTACATACTTACCAGCCAACATAAACGAAAAACCATTTACCGCGTATGATGTAGTAAGATAAGCCCCTTGCCCGTCTTTAAAGCTGTATTTGTTTACATATGATGGGTCATTAATTTTATAAGCATATTCGCCATATATATTAAATCCGCCACGTGTAACAGTAACCCTTCCACCACCACAGCCAACATTTTCCGGTTCATTTAATGTAGGACTTTGACTGGCCTGATATTTGCTTACAAAACTTCCGCCAATGGTAATTTTGGTTTTCATTTTGGCTATTTTAGGTGATATTGAATCGAATAATTCGTTAAAACTCACATCAATATCCCCTGCACGAACCACTCCCGGGCTTA
>DATFTU010000214.1:0-2387 GCA_035261565.1 Bacteroidia bacterium | reverse complement strand
TCGGTTGTGTTGTTAGATGAGATTGAAAAAGCGCACCCCGATGTATTTAATATGTTACTACAGGTGCTTGATGATGGTATTTTAACCGATAGCTTAGGCCGTAAAATCGACTTTAAAAACACCATCATTATAATGACATCTAACATTGGCGCCCGTCAGTTAAAAGATTTTGGGCAAGGTGTTGGTTTTGGTACACAAGCTAAAACAGCCGGTGTTGAAGACCATACTAAAGGCGTACTTGAAAACGCTTTAAAGAAAGCCTTTGCACCTGAGTTTTTAAACCGTATTGATGATGTAATTATGTTTAATGCACTTGATAAAGAGGGCATTCATAAAATTATTGATATTGAATTAAAAAACCTGTATGGCCGCATAAACAACCTTGGTTACCAGGTTAAGTTAACCGAAGCTGCTAAAGATTATATTGAAGAAAAAGGTTACGACCCTCAATATGGTGCTCGTCCGCTAAAACGCGCTATACAAAAATATGTAGAAGACCCATTGGCTGAAGAGATGATTAAAAACCCTATTGCCGAAGGCGATATCATAGAAATTGACTATGACAAAACCAAAAAAGAAATGGTGGTTAACATCAGCAAACCAAAAGAGGCAAAACCCAAAAAGAAAAAAGACGAACCTAAAGATGAACAATAACACATCTTTAAAAACTATAACAAAATCCGGGAGTAAATTCTCGGATTTTTGTTTTGTGGTTTTATTGTTATTTGGTTTTGTTGGGTTTGGACAAACCAACTATACCGGTAAAATAGATGAGTATATGAAAGCCGAGGCTGATATATACAACTTCTCAGGCACTGTATTAGTTAAAAAAAATAATAAAATTATTTATCTAAAAGCATTTGGGCTTGCAGACTTGGAATGGAATGTACCAATTACTATGGATACAAAATTTAGAATTTGTTCAATTTCAAAAACGTTTTCATCGGCTTGTATTTTAATTCTTGAACAGGAAGGAAAACTAAGTGTAAGCGATAAACTAAGTAAATACATTAAAGATTTCCCTAAAGGCGATAAAGTAACCCTGCACATGATGCTTTCAAATACTTCAGGTATTGGAGATTATTATCAAAATGAATTTCCGGACGAAAAGGACACTATAATTTCAGTCATAAAAAAAAGTAAATATACTTTTGAACCCGGTACAGATTATGAGTACAGTAATTCAAATTATTTTTTATTGGCATATATAGTTGAACAAGTAAGTAAACAAACTTATACTTCGTTTATTAATCAGCACATCTTCTCTAAAACCAATATGACAAATACACTCGTAGATAATTTTGATACCATTGTGCCTAAAAGAGCAGTAGGGTACTATCCTGAAAAGAATTATTATGTTCATGAGGATAATCATTATCTACCAAATGCTATGGGTACAGGCGATATTCTCTCTACCGTTGAAGATTTAAGCAAATGGGATGATGCTTTAAATGGTAACAGCATTTTAAATGAAAAGTCGAAAGCAAAAATGTTTACATCCTATAACACAAAAGAACCTTATGGTTATGGGTTTAATGTTTGGACGTTTCAAAACAAAAAAATATTTCAGAAAACAGGAGGAGATGGTGGGTTTAAAACATCATTTCTAAAAATGCCAAATGATAGCATCTGTGTTATTGCTTTATCAAACAACATGTCTAATAGTGTTATTATTTCCTTTGCAATAGCTGCCATGTTAAACAATGCTAATGTAATTCTGCCTAAAAAGCATATTGAAAAAAGCATTGACACAACTATTTTAAAGAAATATGTAGGCGTATATAAAGAGAATTATTTGGGTATTTCTATTGAATTGAAAATTATCGCAAAAAACGGAAAACTATACGAATATATTAATGAGAATAATAGAGAGCTTATACCTGAAAGCGAAATGTCTTTCCTTTATCCCGATAGGCAAGATAGACAATTAGAATTTGAAACGGATGCAAAAGGGAATGTTATAAAAGCCTGGAAAATTAATGCAGGCTTAAAAGTAGATTTAGTAAAACTGGAGTAGATAAAATTGTATGAACTACATCTTTAAGAAACTAAGTACCCTTGAGGATATGATGCAAACGCATAGTTTGGTACGGGAATTGACAGATATTGACTTAGAAAGCTACAAGCAAATGCTAAGCGAAATGGTGCCACATAATTATTTTCAGGTGGTGGTTTATGAAGGAGAAAAACTGTTAGGAGTTTCGGGTTACTGGATTTGCACCAAAATTTATAGCGGAAAATATATAGAAATTGATAACCTTGTAATTGATAAAGAATATCGCTCAAAAAACATTGGTAAGCTTTTGGTTGATTGGATGACAGAAGAAGGAAAACGCCATAACTGCCAAGCTATGATGCTGGATGCGTATGTAGAAAACTTTAAGGCG
>DATFTU010000213.1:0-6113 GCA_035261565.1 Bacteroidia bacterium | reverse complement strand
TCAAACAGTTTGGTAAAAATGTTTACGCTTGTGTCGTATGCCTGGTCTTGGTCTTTAAAGTACTTCATGCACAACCCAAATACCAGGTGCGAATAACGCTTATATAAAACCCCCACAAAAACCTTATCTCCGGTTTGCTTGTATTTATCAAGCAATTCAGTATCAGTTAATTGGTTATGGGCTGCTGTTTCCAAAATATTTCATTAAAAGTAAAAATTATTTATGGAATTAACCTTATGGGTGCATCTCAATAGAAACAATTAAAAATAAAGCCCTATGAAAACGCAAATAATTTTATCTGCCATGGTTTGCTTGTTCTTAAACGCAAAAGCAGGCGAAGCCGAAAAACCCGTTAAAACAAAACCCGAAAAAGTTATTGTATATAAAAACGGAGCTCAAATTTTCAGGCAAGCACAAACCACATTAGTTTCCGGAGAAAATAAAATAGTATTTGAGTGGCTTGAAGAAGGCGTAAGCGCCAACAGCATACAAGTGGGGGGTAACGGTAATTTTATTATTACCGAAAGCGAGTACATTGATAAAATGCCCGATTTGGATAAATTTAAAAACAGCGCCGATTTGAAATATGTAAAGCTTATTAAACAAATAAAAGACTCTTTAGCACTGGTTGATTATAAAACCGAAGAAATAAATTACAGGAAAGAAATTTTAAATACCGAAAAAACCGTTTTGCTTAACTATCGTTTATTTAAAGGCGAAGCAAAAAAAGACTCCTTATCTTTTTTAAAAGACGGGTTAAACTATTTGCAGGAAAAACTTACAGTAATTTACAACGATTTGCATTTACTTAAAAAAGAAGGCGACCAACTTAGCCTTGTAAAACAGAATTTACAGAATAGATTAAATGGCGTTAATGCTGATTTGGGAGAACAAGATATCTCTTCTATTTATAAAACAAACCATCAAATTACGGTAAGCATAATATCGGATATAGCTACGCAAGCAAGCATCAATGTAAATTATTTTGTAAACACCGCCGGTTGGGAACCCATGTATGATTTGCGCACCGAGGGTGTTGAATCGCAAGTAAAATTAACCTACAAGGGTGTAATATACCAACACACAAATACAGATTGGAGTAATGTAAAATTAGTTCTTTCTACCGGAACCCCACAATGTAACTTAAGCGCACCAGAATTATATAGCTGGTATTTGGATGCAATAAAACCTGTTCACCAATATGATTATGACAAATCAAAAAAAGCCACGTTAGCTACTCCCACGCAGGCTTTTTCAGGAGCAGAAACAACGGTTTCTAAAAACAATGAATACAAGGATGAGCAGGAAGAGGCTAAAGAAGCTTATCAATATGTTACTACCAATGACCAACAAGTGCAAGCAACTTTTGAAATTAAATTGCCTTACACCATTGCCTCAGATAATAAAAAACATACGGTGTCGGTTTTACAAAAAGATTTAGATACTAAATACATGTATAAAACTGTTCCGAAAGTGGATGTTACAGCTTATTTGTTAGCTTGCGTAACAGGTTGGGAAGATTTGAATCTATTGCCGGGCAAAGCCAGTGTTTTTTATGCGGGCACGTATGTGGGGCAAACCTATATAAACCCGGCCACAACTAATGATACTTTAAATTTAACTTTGGGTAAGGATGATAATGTGGTTATAAAACGTATAAAACAAAAAGATAAAAGCAAAGAGAAATTATTAAATGATGATAAGGTTTACTCGTTTGCTTATGAAATAATCATGAAAAATGGCAACGCTAAAAACATAGAAATAGAAGTTAAAGACCAGTTGCCAATTACACACGGAAAAGATGTTGTTATAACAAAAGATAATATAGCAAATGCAACATATGATGAATCGACCGGTATTTTAACCTGGAGGCAAACCATAAAAGCAAAAGACACTAAACACATTAACTTTGCTTATACCATAAAGGCCCCGAAAGATTTACCGATAGCTGTTAGATAAAAAAATAAATGGAGCCTCGCAGAAATGCGGGGTTTTTTATCGTAAATAAAAATAGGTAAACAAGGTTATAACTGTTATGCCAATCGCATCTAATAAAAACCCAACTTTAAGCATATCTTTTATGGCAATTTTATTTGTACCAAATACTATGGTGTTGGCGGCCGTAGCCACAGGCAACATAAAACCTAAAGATGCAGCAAAGGTGGCGGGCATCATTAATAAAAGAGGGTGAATATTAATTTCTTTTTGCAGCGAAATCATAATAGGAATACAAAGCTGTATGCTGGCTATATTACTGGCAAATTCGCTTATAATAGTTACAATTACACAAATGCCCCCAATTAAAACAATAGTTGGCACATGTTTCATAAACACTAACCTAAAAGCCAGCCAGTCACTCAGGCCCGATTGCTCAAAACCATACGCTAAGGCAAAACCACTGCCAAACAATAAAATAATATCGTAACGTATTTTTTTGGCATCATCCCACACCAACAAAGCCTCACCCTTATTTATTTTGGATGGAATTAAAAACAAAAGCAAAGCAGCCGCAATAGCCACACTTCCATCATCTAAAGCCTTGGTGTTTGAGAAAACATTTTTCCAGCCCCTGATTGTAAAAGAATCAAAGATTAAATCTTCTCGGCTAAACCAAAGCAATACGCAGGCTCCAAAAACCAGAAAAATTACTTTTTGTTCGTAGCTTATTTTTCCGAGTGATTGATAAGCGTTTTTAAAAAAGTTTTTTTCTAATGGCTTGCAACTTACTTCTTTTAAAAAGTATTTATTAAGCACAAAATAAGTTGCCATTAAAAAAGCAAATGATAAAGGAAATCCAATAGCAGCCCATTTCAAAAAATTTAAATCGTGTAAATCGGGAAAGTTTTTTAAGTATTCTTTAAAGAAAAACATATTGGGCGGTGTTCCAACCGGTGTTGCCATTCCGCCAATAGTGGCGCTATATGCCAGGGCAAGCAACATAGCCGTGGCAAACTTTTGTTGATTTTTTGAAATATGTTTTTCCATTTCGGTTATTAAGGCTAATACAGCACCAAACAACATCATGGTTGTTGCTGTATTAGAAATCCAATTAGAAATTAAATAGGTAGAAAGCATGATGCCAAATAAAACACTTTTAGGGTTGTGTCCTACAATAGATAATATTTTTAGAGCAACGCGTCGGTGCAAATCATACTTTTCAATAGCAAATGCAATCATAAACCCACCTAAGAATAAAAATATAATGCTGTCAGAATATTGTTGGGCCACAATTTTTGCCTCGCCAATACCTAATAACGGAATTAATAAAAAAGGAATTAAAGCAGTAACGGCTAAATGCACAGCTTCGGTAAACCACCAGATGGATATCCACAAAGTAATACCCGCCATATAAGATATGTGTGGGTTTTTACCATCTAACGAAATAAAAAATACAAACAAAATAAAGGCAAGCGGGCCGGCAAGCAAGGCAATTATTTTAGAATTACTAATTGAGCTCAATTTTGTAGTTTTGAAACATAACAAATATATCAAATTATGTTTCGAATAATAAGCCTGCTTACCATAGCTTTTTCATTATTTGCTTTTGCTGCAAAAGCACAGGATAAAAAACAAAAAATAAATTATGAAAAAGAAGGTTATGTTAAGGCCGAGGTTATTCACTATAAAGTAGAAGGCTGTGGTTATTTAATTGAGCTTACCGACAAAGCGAAAACAAAAATTGCACCCGATAAACTGGCGGATGAGTTTAAAAAAGACAAAGAAAAAGTTTGGATAAAATATACGTTGGCAAAAAAGCAACCGATGTCAACGTGTATGGCGGGTAAATTAGCAGAGGTAATAGATATACAGAAGAGGAAGTAAAATTACCTGACAACTGATACGATACCGTGGTACTGATGTTGTTTTCCAAAAACATCTTTTAAATTTACTTTCCATACATACGTATCTTCTTGCACAACCTCATTGTGCCTTGTTCCATTCCAACCCTGGTCGGGGTTTTGTGTATGAAAAAACATATTACCCTATCTGTCAAAAATCCATAAATCATAACTGGTATTATCCCAACCCGTTCCAATCGGAAGGAAGTGTTCATTTTTTCCATCACCATTAGGTGTGGTACAATTGGGAGCATAAAACGTAAACTCCGGGTCTATTTTAACGTCTTTTGTAATAGTGTCCTTACAACCACTTGCATTAACAACAATAAGGGTTACAGGGTATGTACCTTCGTTTTGATATGTGTAAACCGGGTTTTGTACAGAGCTTCCATAATCAGGAGAAATTGTCCAGCTCCAGCTTGTAATATTACTTTGCGATGCATCGTAAAAATGAATAGTGGGGTTATAAATATCTGTTTCAAAAGGTGTGGCATAAAAATCGGCCGTTGGTTTAGGGTATACATTTATAACACTGTTTTTACGAAGCGAGTCTTTACAACCAGTTTGGTCGGTGGCAATTAACATCACACTATAACTGCCGCTTTGTGTATAGCAGTGGTATGGGTTGTTTCCTGTTTCGTTTGGGCTTCCGTCTCCAAAAACCCAAAGCCAAGATGCTATAGTATCATTAGGCAAAGTTGTTGCTACAGCAGAAAACAAGGCACAAACAGGGGCACAACCAAAACCCGGGTTTTCGCTAAAATTAATTACCGGAGCAGAGCTTGGTGTTATATTAGCCTGGGCAGATGTTGTACAGCCATTAGCATCTGTTACGGTAACTGTGTAAGTTCCTCCTGTTAAGCCGCCAACAGTGGTTGTATTTCCAACACCCGGAGACCAGCCATATGTGTAGCCTGGAGTTCCTCCGGTGGCAACCACATTAGCCAATCCGTTTGTTTTTCCACAACTGGTTGCTGTACCGGTTGCTACAGCATTAAGCGCAGTTGGTTCATTAATAGTAAATGTTGTAACAGAACTACACGGACTGCTATCGGTTACAGAAACCGTATAAACGCCCGGGGTCAGGTTAAATGCGCTTGAACTTATGTTGTTATTGGGTGCCCATGAGTATGAATAAGCCGGTACACCACCTTGCGGCGTAACCGTTGCCGACCCATTATTTAAACCGTTGCAGGTAACATTTTGTGTAGTAACTGTTAGTGAAAAACTTGGTGATTGAACCACGGTGGTGGTGGCTACAATTGTACAATTATTAGCATCGGTTACAGTAACTGAATAAACTCCACCCGCCAGATTGCTGGCGGTTGCCGCATTTCCTCCGCTTGGCGACCAAGCATATGTATAGCCCGGAGTTCCGCCGTTGTTTGTTGTAACGCTTGTTGCACCATTTGATTGGCCACAATTTGCCGGCGTGCTTGTAGTTGTGGCTGTTAAAGCGACTGGCTCATTAATTGTAACACTTGTTGTGCTTGTACATGAATTGTGATCTGTAACTAAAACAGAATAATTACCTGCAGCTAAACCCGTTGCTGTTAAGTTTGTGCCTCCGCTTGGCGACCACGAATATGTATATGGGGCTGTACCACCTGTTGCGGTAACGTTAGCCGAGCCTGTGCTTCCTCCGTTGCAAGCAACGCTGGTGGATGACACAGATAATGAAAGAGCTGTTGGTTCTGTGATTGTAGCAACAGCAGTAGTTGTGCAGCTGTTAACATCACTTACTAAAACCGTATATGTTCCCGCGGCAAGATTATTGGCTGTTGCTGCGTTTCCGCCACCAGGTGACCATGTGTAACTATAAGGGCCTGTTCCTGCAGCAGGCGTAACTGATGCGGCACCATCACTACCTCCATTACACGAAACATTGGTAAACGTGGTTGTAGCTGTTATACCACCCGTGTTGGTAACAGTAACGGTAGTATTTGCGCTGCAAGTAAAATTATCAGTAACAGTAACGGTATAAACTCCCGCGCCTAAGCCGGTGGCAGCGGGGTTCGTCCCTCCATTAGGCGACCATGAATAAGTATATGGCGCTGTTCCTCCGGTAGTCGAAGCGGTAGCTGAACCAGCCGCAGAACAACTGGCCGGAGACGATGTTGCTGTAACCGTTGGTTGCGATGCCTGTGTAATAGTTACTGTTGTTTGGGTTGGGCAGGCGCTTGGGTCTGTTACAAACACGGTATAAGTTCCTGCGCTTAAGTTTGTAATGCTTGCCGTGGTGGCTCCTGTTGTCCAAGAATACGTTGGTGTTGT
>DATFTU010000212.1:0-3033 GCA_035261565.1 Bacteroidia bacterium | reverse complement strand
TCTTCGTTATTCAGTTTGCCAACTAAAATTTCCATAGCTGTATCGTCTTCGCGTATTTGCCATGCCAACACACCTTGCGCAGGCGCAGGCACAAACTCTTGCGGACTAAGCTTTACTACTTTAAAATCACTTAAATCAAGTTCTAAGCGGTCAACTCCGGCAGCAGCCAACATAATGGCATCATAATCACCGGCGGCTAATTTTTTTACACGGGTTGGTACATTGCCACGTAAATCTTTTAGTTGCACATCATCTCTAAAGCCAAGCAATTGCGATTTTCTGCGCGATGATGAAGTGCCAACAATGGCTTTTTGCTTTAGGCTGAATTTTTCTTTTTCATCCACCGCCTCCGTACGGATAATTAGTAAATCGCTGGGGTCTTCTCTGTCAGATACTCCGGCAATCATTAACCCATCTGGGCTAATGGTGGGTAAATCTTTATGCGAGTGTACGGCTAAATCAATTTCATTTTTCAATAAGGCATCCTCAATCTCTTTGGTAAAAAAACCTTTGCCTTCCATTTTATCAAAACTGGTATTCCACTCTTGTGAGCGGTCGCCCTCGGTCGATATTATTTTTATTTCAACCTCGCGCCCTTGTTTTTCAATTAATGCTTTGGTATAATTTGCCTGCCAAAGGGCAAGGTCGCTGCCACGGGTACCAATTATTATTTTTTTCATAGGTTGCAAAAATACTCAATTTTTTAGCCTGAAAACAGCCTGCTCTCCATATTGAAAAAACTGAAGTTTTTAAAATTTTATCTAAAAGCAGTAAAAAATTATTGCAGGGTTGTTACAGTTACTAAAAAAAGGTATATTTATGTAACCTTTTTGATTTTTGTGCGTAGGAGTATTATAAACCCCAAAAACTTGGCCTATGAGACAATTAAAAATTACCAAACAAGTTACTAACCGCGAAACGGCTTCTTTAGACAAGTATTTACAAGAGATTGGCAGGGTTGATTTAATAACAGCAGAAGAAGAAGTAGAATTAGCCCGTAAAATTAAACAAGGCGACGAGAGTGCTTTAGACCGATTGGTTAAAGCCAACCTGCGCTTTGTTGTATCGGTATCAAAGCAATACCAAAACCAGGGGTTGAGTTTGCCCGATTTAATTAACGAAGGAAATTTAGGATTAATAAAAGCCGCGCAGCGTTTTGATGAAACGCGTGGTTTTAAATTTATATCGTATGCCGTGTGGTGGATTCGCCAAAGTATTCTTCAGGCTTTGGCCGAACAAAGCCGTATTGTGCGCCTGCCGCTAAACAAAATTGGTTCTATTAATAAAATTAATAAAGCTTATGCCAAATTAGAGCAGCAATTAGAGCGTGAACCCACGCCTGATGAAATTGCCGAAACCATGGATTTGATGCCGGGCGATGTTTTTGAAACATTGAAAAACAGTGGTCGACATGTATCGATGGATGCACCTTTAAGCATTAACGATGAAGGCGGAAGCATGTACGATGTAATGGAGGAAAAAGACTCATTAAGCCCTGATAAGGAATTATTGATTGACTCGTTACGCCAGGAAATTGAACGTTCACTAAATACGCTTACTTCTCGTGAGGCCGATGTGGTACGTTTGTATTTTGGACTGAACGGAAATCAATCGTTAACCTTAGAAGAAATTGGCGCCCGTTTTGATTTAACCCGCGAGCGTGTACGCCAAATTAAAGAAAAGGCTGTGCGGCGCTTAAAACATACATCGCGTAGCAAACTGCTTAAAACATATTTGTAAATTTTTATTGGTTGGTTTTGATTACACAAAAGGCTTTCTACATTTTAGAAAGCCTTTTGTATTTTATTATTAAACCTGCTTTAACTTGTTAATGCTTTTTTCAATATACCGTTCACTGGTAATTAAAGCCCGTTGTATGCGTTTGGCATATGTTATACTGTCTATTACCTCTTTTTGTTTTTCTTCCACTAAATGCTTTTGCCTCTCTACCGCTTCTTTTTGCAAGCGAATGATGCGGTTCTTTTTTTGATTGATGCGAAGACTCCTGAATATTAATATGGCCAGTGCTAATACAAGCACCCCAAAACCGGAAACGCTGTATAGTATTATTTTTTGTTTCTTACCTTCAGCAAAGGCTATGGCATCTTTCTTTTCCTGTTCTTGCTTTATAATAGTTTCTTTTTTATCAAACTCGTATTGCATTTGTGCCTGCACGGTTTTTTTAGTGTTTTCTTCGTTGTTTAAACTGTCTTTATAAATAATATATTTCTTGTAATTCTCTAAGGCGCTTTTATAATTACCTGCTGCACTATCAGCTTTGGCAAGGTTTATATAACTAAATTTAATTTGCTCTTTAACACCGGTTAATACTGACAAGTTAAGTCCTTTATTCAGCCATTGGTAAGCCTCTTGTAAATTATGCATACGTATAAGTATCTCGCCAATATTGTTGTAGGCTGCAGCTGTTCCTTGTTTATACCCCGAAGCATCAAACATATCGGCCGAGGCATAATAGTTTTTCAAAGCATCTGTATAATTAGCTTGTTTTTCATATAACTCTCCAATATTATTATGAAGCATGCCCATACCCTGGTTATATTTTATTGTTTCAAAAATTGATAAAGCTGTCTGGTAATTTTTCAAAGCATTTGCATATTGTGCGCCGGTTAAGTATATACCTCCTATATTGCTTAGAGTATTGGCGTAATTAGGACTTAGCGTATCATGCGTATATTGTTTTGTAATGTTTACGGCGGCCAAATAGTTTTTTAAAGCAACCTGGTAGTTGCCTTCATTATAATATATATTACCAATATTGTTATATGACATACACATGCCTTTTTTATCATTTAGTTCTTCGCGTATTTTAAGGGCTGAGAAATGCGTGTTTAATGCTTTGGCATAATTACCCTTATTGCGGTATACAACTCCCATGTGGTTATAAGCAAGCGCTTTTCCTTTGGCCCATCCATGCATGGTGCCAACCTGAATTGTATCTGTTAATTGTAACGCTTTACCGGCATATAACAAGGCACTATCGTATTGGCTGTTTTTTATCATTTGCCAACTAAT
>DATFTU010000211.1:0-4346 GCA_035261565.1 Bacteroidia bacterium | reverse complement strand
TTCTTTTTTTACGCCAACTGATATATACAGCTTAGCGCATGATATAGCCGATGCACCCGCACCATTAATAACCAGTTTTACGTCGGATAATTTTTTGCCCGAAAGTTCAACCGCATTAATTAACCCTGCAGATGATATAATGGCAGTACCATGCTGGTCATCGTGCATTAAGGGGATATTTAACTCTGCTTTTAAGCGGCGTTCTATTTCAAAACACTCCGGAGATTTAATGTCCTCCAGGTTTATTCCTCCAAAGGTGCAGGCAATATTTTTTACCGTATTTACAAAATCATCAATGTTTGTAGCATCAACCTCTATATCAAATACATCAATATCAGCAAAAATTTTAAAAAGCAATCCTTTACCTTCCATTACAGGCTTAGAGGCTAAAGCCCCAATATCGCCTAAACCAAGCACAGCTGTGCCGTTAGAAATAACGGCTACTAAATTTCCTTTGGCAGTATATTTGTATGCATCTTCCGGATTTTTTTCAATCTCCAAACAAGGCTCGGCAACCCCCGGAGAGTAGGCCAGTGTTAAGTCTCGCTGAGTTGAATATGGTTTTGTCGGTATTACTTCTATTTTACCCGGGCGGCCCTGAGAGTGATAATCAAGCGCATCTTGCTTACGAAAATTATTCATTTGAAAAATTTTTAGAAAGGCGAAGATAGCAAAAACAAGGCTTGGTTGGCAAACCCATGTTTTTTAATAAAAAAGACCTTTTTTAAGCTTTTGCTTTAAGCTCTTTTTGGTAATCGTACAGCTTTTTACCGCCGTATAAACCGGCGGCAATAATTAAAAAAACAAGCCCTTTATCAATGGGTACACAATAAGGCCAGCAAGCAGGATGGCTGCCACCACCCGGAGGGGCTGCAGGAGCAGAGAACATAACATTTACAACAAAAATGAATAAAACCGTGAAAATATTTTTTATTGCTGTTTTCATTTTATTTACCTATTTGTAACCTTAATTAAAAGGCTAATATACAAATTAAAAACAATATGGTACATAAACTATTACAAAATTAAAATGTAATTTCGCCTTTACAAAGCGGTAATATTGGCAAAAAAACAATCTACATCGGTTTTAAAATTTGATGATGTTAAAGTTATTTGGCGTACCATTATACAAAACTGGTATGTACCAATTATACTTGTTCCTGTTTTTTATTTAATTGGTTATTTTATCGCCTATCGTCAGTTTGAAACCTATCAGGTTAGTACACAGCTTTTATTAAAAAACAACGATCAATATGCTAAAGGAAGCCTTGTTAGCGAAGGAGATTATTATGGCGGGATAACGGGTTCATATATTGACAACTCTAACGAAACACGCGTTATTACCTCTTTCGATTTAATTGAAAAAGTAATTGATAAATTAAAAACACGGTTGCAGGTTTCGTATTACATTGTTGGAAGGGTTCGTACGAAAGAGGAGTTTGATGGGATGCCTTTTACGGTTTTGGTAAACAGTGTTAATTCGGGTTTTTACGAGCTGCCTATTTCATTTAAAATTTTAACTGATAAAACCTATGAAATTTCATACAAAGAGGGTGATAAAGAAGTAAAGCAGCGAGGGGTTTTTGGAAAAGAACTTATTACTATTAATTACGACTTATTAATTTCTGCTGATGCCATGACGGCGGTTGGAATAAATGAGCGCAAAAATATACAATATGAATTTAAAATACATTCGTTAGAATCTTTAGTGTTTGGTTTTCAACGTAAATTAAAAGTAGAAAACCCTGATTTTACGAACGTTTTAAAGCTTTCTATACAAGATAATTTAATAGGCAGGGCAAAATTATTTTTAGATACGCTTTCTAAATTATATATCGACAATTCATTAAAAAGTCGTTTTAGTCTTAATGAACGTACCCTTCAATATATTGACCGACAAATGACGGAAGTATCGGCTGTGCTTAAATTTTTTGAAGATACGATGCAAAACTATAAATCAAACAGGGGTATACTTGATTTGACTCATGAGGAACAGGATTATTTTTCGAAACTTAGTTCATACGACAATCAACGCACTCAATTAAACCTGCAAATAGAAGGGCTTAACGATTTAGAAAAATATATTATTGAAGACAAAGACCCCCAGTTTTTACCCCCATCTGCCTTTGTTAATAATAGTGATGCTTTTTTAGTAAAATCGGCAGGGCAACTTTATACTCTTCAAACACAATTAAATGATATGCATAACTCCGCAAAGGATGATAATTATGCGGTTAAACAGTTAAGAAATAACATTAAAAAAAATAAGCAAGATTTACTGGTGTATATAAGCAATGCCCGCAACGCCGTAAAAAAAGTAATAGAAAATATTAATGGCGAAATAAGCAACTACATAGCCAGTATAAAAACTATCCCGCAAAAACAACGAGATTTATTAGGCATACAACGTAACCTGAGTGTGAATGAAGGATTGTATAATTTCCTTCTTCAAAGAAGAGCTAATACATATATTGCCCGTGCATCTATTATTCCTGAAACAAAAGTAATTGAAAGCCCCCGCCCATCAGGTAAAGTGGATCCTGATAAAAAGAAAATAATGATGCAATATGTTTTTATTGGAGCTATACTTAGTGTGTTAATTATATTGATTCGCTTTTTCTTTTTTACTACTATTCAAAACACCATAGAGCTTAAAGAAGTAACCGACACCCCTATAATGGGCGACTTAATTCAGGTAAAAAATATGTTGCCAACCGGTATTATTGTTGATGAAGAACCCAAATCGCAAATAGCCGAAAGCTTTAGAACATTGCGCACTAATCTCCAATACCTAAACACAACACCGGGACCAAAAATTATTTTATTTACATCGAATGCACCTGGCGAGGGAAAAACATTTTGTTCTATAAACCTGGCCACTATGCTGGCAAAAGGGGGCAAAAAGGTTTTATTATTAGAACTTGATTTGCACAAGCCCAGAGTACAAAAAGCACTTGAAATGACTGCGGAAAAAGGTATAAGCACCATTGTGGTAAAACAAAATACCATTGCCGAATGTATCAGGAAAACCAAAATAGAAAATTTAGATGTACTGCTTTCGGGGCCAGTGCCGCCAAACCCATCTGAGATGATTTTATCTAACGAGTTAAAAGATATTCTTTTTTACGGCAAAGCAAATTACGATTATACCATTATTGATACCCCGCCGGCCGGCTTAATAAGCGACTCTATTTACTTGATGCAATATGCCGATATTTCGCTATTTGTACTTAACACCAAATATGCTAACAAGCAAATTATAAACTTTATTGATGAACTTACCGAAACAAATAAAGTGGCCAATTTTGCTTATATATTAAATGGTGTGAAACAACGGAGTACCGGGTATTACTATGCTAAATATGGGTATGGATACGGTTATGGGTACGGATACGGTTATGGGTACGGATACGGTTACACTAAAAAGTAAAACACATGCAAACAGCATCAGATATAAAAGATTTATTATTACAAAGCAAAGCTCCTTTAAAAGATGCTTTAGCGTTAATTGATAAGAATGCGCAGGGCATTTGTTTTGTTGTTGACGAAAATAAAAAGCTGGTTGGGTTACTTACCGATGGGGATATCCGCAGGTGCATATTAAACAATACAACACTTGATACTATAGTTGAAAAAGTAATGCAAACTAAATTTACATCTTTCCTTGTTTCTACTCCTCAAGATGTCGTTCAGCGTTCTTTATCTCAAAGCATACGCCAAATACCATTGGTTGATGAGAACGATGTGCTTGTTGATTATGCCTCTTTTTCTCGTACTCACCGCACACCTATTATGCAGCCATTGCTTAATGGAAATGAATTAGCTTATTTATCAGATTGTATAAAAACCGGATGGATATCCTCACAAGGAGCTTATGTAAAACGTTTTGAAAAAGAGTTTGCACAATATTGCGAAGCAGAATACCCGGTTGCCGTAAGCAACGGAACAGTTGCTTTGCATTTAGCCTTAGCCGCATTGGATATTAAAGCAGGTGATGAGGTTATTGTGCCTGATTTAACCTTTGCAGCATCCATAAACGCTATAATTTATACAGGTGCCACACCGGTAATTGTAGATATAGATAAAACTACCTGGACCATTTCGGTGGCTGATATTGAAAAAAATATTACATCCCGCACCAAGGCTATTATGCCGGTTCATTTATACGGGCATTCAGCACATATGGATGAAATTTTAGCCATTGCTAAAAAACATAATTTATTAGTGATTGAAGATGCCGCTGAAGCCATTGGCGGAAAATATAAAGGTAAACACGTAGGTGGTTTTGGAGATGCGGCCACGTTTAGTTTTTTTGGAAATAAAACAATTACTACCGGCGAAGGTGG
>DATFTU010000210.1:0-2003 GCA_035261565.1 Bacteroidia bacterium | reverse complement strand
AAAAATATTTTAAACTCATCATCGGCCAAACATAATTTAACTCAATTAGGTCTTGAGGCAGGTTATTTTGACCAAGCACATTTTATAAAAGATTTTAAATCTTTTACAGGCCAAACTCCTGAACAATTTTTTAAGAAAAAGTAAAAACAACGATTTTTTACAAGTACGGCTTTTTTACTTACTTTATTTTTGACTAAACTTTTAAACCAATAAACATGTTTACAATCGAACAAATTAAAGCGGCACATGCCAAAGTAAAAAGCGGGGCAGATTTTCCTAAATACATTCAGGATATGAAACAACTGGGAGTTACTTCATATCAACATTATGTGGCCGATGGGCATATAAAATACTACGGAGAAAATAATTTTACTATTTCTGGCGATTCTAAATGGGAAATCCGGCCTGTGACAGATATAGGGCAAGTCTCGGAACTAAAACAAATTTTAAAAACTCATCAGCAAGGGCAAACCAACTATCCCACTTTTTGTTTGCAGGCAGCTGAAATAGGGGTAGAGAAATGGGTGGTTGATACACAAAAAATGACCTGCACTTATTATGATAAAGCGGGCAAAGAAATGCTGGTTGAGGCAATTCCTGAATTGCGATAAAATACTTCTATTTAAAATGAGGGAACTTAATATAAGTTCCTTTTTTTATGTTAAATAATTTACCTTTTAAATAAAAGCAATATATTTGTAAGGTAAACTAACAAGTTATACTACATAAATGAATTCGTCTGAATTATCATCTTCTCTGCGCGAAGTTGTGGGAACTATACACAAAGGATTGCGTAAACAAAGCTCGGCTGTTAGCTCATACTCTATGACGGAAACAGAAACCATTGGGCATTTGTACCGTAATCCTGCTCTTTTACCGACAGAATTAGCTGCTTTAACAAGAGTTAAAACACAATCTATGTCTCAAATTTTAGCTAAGCTCGAAGAGCAGGCTATTATTAAAAGAACACCATCAAAAAAAGATAAACGAAAAGTTTATATTTCATTAACACCGTTTGGCAAAAAAATGGTTTTGCAAACCCGGTATGAGAGAGATGAGTGGCTTAAAGATATTATTGAAACGAGCTTAACCGAAAAAGAAAAAGAATTGCTTGTTAAAGTTTTGCCTGTATTAAATAAATTAATTGCTACTAAATAAAATGGAGGCCAGTAACCATATAACAAACGGGGCGTTACCGAAAAGCCAAACGAGTAGGGAACCAAAAATTATACAAATGGAAAACACAAACACAGAAGTAAACAAAGTAAAATGGTACAATTACATTGCCGCATTTTTTGCAGGTGTTTTTTTAGCTAATGTAGTTCCTCATTATGTAAATGGTATATCAGGTAATGCGTTTCCATCGCCTTTTGCAAATCCTCCGGGTAAGGGTTTATCATCTCCGCTAGTAAATGTTTTATGGGCTTTATTTAATTTGGTGGTTGGTTATTTTTTGTTTAAGGGCGGTAAAGTAAATTCAAAAAACAAACTTGCCTTGCTTATTTTCTTTATAGGTATTGCACTTATAAGCATAATGTGCAGCATTACATTTGCCGAAAAAGTAAAATTGTAACATGATAACAGCTTTAGATAAAAATACGGCTCTTATTTTAATTGACCTGCAAAAGGCTATTTTAAAGCGTAAAACGGCACATCCCGTTAATGAGGTAATCGAGAAATCAGCCGCATTATTAAAAGCATTTCGTAAGGCAGGTTTACCCATAGTTATAGTTAGTGTAAATCCTTTTGGCGCAAACTGGCTTAATGCCCGTAAAGATGAATATGGAATTCCAAGAGGCAAGGCAACACAAACTTTGCTGAAAATTATTATGTCGGTTTTTGGGCTTTTAGATACCGTAAAGGAAATTAAAACGCAGGCTGATGATATTTTTATTGTTAAAAAAAACTGGAACGCTTTTTATAACACCAATCTGCATAACGAATTACAAAAACGCAGTATTACAGGTGTAGTTTTAGTGGGTGTTTCTACCAGTATTGGAGTT
>DATFTU010000209.1:0-4673 GCA_035261565.1 Bacteroidia bacterium | reverse complement strand
GTTTACCTGGGTTACGCGTGGCGTAGAGAAAGATGCGATAGCCTTTGCTGATAACTATATAGCAAGCGCAATTGTTAAAAAAGCTGCAGCCGACTCTGCCAAAGGCGATGCAACTAAAGAACGTGAGCTTTTAGTCGATATTAAAAACGCGAAAATAGATTCTTACCTGGATTCTATGAAAACCATTACGGTTTATGATATTATTGTTACCAAATATACATACGATGAGTGTAAACAGAAAGAGATTAACTTAGGCCTTGACCTACGCGGCGGTATGAACGTTACCCTTGAGGTATCGGTGGCTGATATTATTAAAAATTTGGCCAACAACAGCCAGGATGTTGATTTTTTAAAGGCAATTAGCGAAACACAAAAAAACTTAGGTGTTAACAACAATAAAGATTTTGTTACCCTGTTTGGCGAAACCTACAAACAAGTGGCTCCTAACGGAAGCCTGGCTCATATTTTTGCTCCGCAAAACAAAGGTAAGGTTGATTATAACGATAACAACGATAAAGTATTATCATTTATACGCGAGGTGGTTGATGAAGCTGTAAACAGCTCAGAGGTTACTTTCCGCAGCCGTATAGACCGTTTTGGCGTATCGCAACCAAACATCCAGAAATTAGAGTCGAGCGGACGTATATTAATTGAGTTACCGGGCGTTAAAGATAAAGACCGCGTACGTAAACTATTACAAGGTACCGCTAACCTTGAGTTTTGGGAAACTTACGAAAATGCAGAATTAGGCCAATACTGGCCTGAGGCTAACAAAAAAGTAAAAGCCCTTTTAAACCCTGATTTAGCAAAAGCTGACAGCTTAAAATCAGATACGTCGGCTATTGCGGCAGCTAAAGCCGATTCGGTTAAAAAAGCTACTGAAAAAAATAAAAAACTAACTCCGGCTGAAATTGAAAAAGCAAAAGCCGATGCAGTTGCTAAAGCTAAAGCAGATAGCACCAGCAAAGCAAAAGAATCGTTATCGCAAAAATTAAAAGACGGCAATAAAGTTGCCACAACCGATACCGCTAAAAATAAACAAGCTAATGATACCGCGGTTGCAAACTATAAAAAGAATAACCCGCTTTACTCAATGGCCGGCCCATTAGTGCCAAACATATCTCAGGATGGTAAATACTTTGGACTTGGTTCGGTGGTTGGTTATGCGCGTACAAAAGATACTGCACAAATTAATGGTTGGTTAAACAACCCTAAAGTTCGTTCGGTATTCCCATCAAAAGTACGTTTTATGTGGGATGCTAAACCGGGTAAAGGCGGCGAGGTTATTACCCTATACGCTATTAAAGCTACTAACCGCAATGGTAAAGCTGCCATGTCGGGCGATATTATTGATGATGCCCGTAAAGATTTTCAGCAACAAACAGGCGAAATTGCCATTAGTATGACCATGAAAGGCGAAGCTGCTAAAGAGTGGGCTCGTTTAACAAGAGCTAATTCACCTAAAGACAGCAAAAGCCGTGGCCGTTGTATTGCCATTGTAATGGATAACGCGGTTTATTCTGCACCAACCGTTAATGGCGAAATACCTAACGGAAGCTCACAAATTACCGGTAACTTTGATAACCGCGAGGCAGATGCGCTTGTAGCCATTTTAGGCGCGGGTAAACTTCCTGCTCCGGCACGTATTGTTGAAGAAACCGTTGTGGGTGCAACTTTAGGGCAAGAGGCTATTGCTAATGGTTTATTATCGTTTGTTATAGCGTTTATAGTTATTCTGTTATTTATGGCTATGTATTATAACAAAGCGGGTTGGGTTGCCAACTTAGCCTTGCTTATAAACTTATTCTTTATAATGGGTATTTTAACCTCGCTGGGTGCAACCTTAACATTACCTGGTATTGCGGGTATCGTATTAACCATTGGTTTATCGGTTGATGCCAACATCTTAATTTTTGAGCGTATACGCGAAGAATTAGCCCTGGGCAAATCGGTAGCTCAAGCTATTAAAGAAGGATTCAGGCACGCCATGCCAACCATTATAGACAGTAACGTAACGCTTTTAATATTGGGTATCATTCTTTATGTATTTGGTAATGGCCCTGTACAAGGTTTTGCTACTACATTATGTATCGGTATTTTATCATCGTTGTTTGCAGCAGTAATATTATCGCGTGTGGTGTTTGATTTTATGATTAACCGCAAACAAGAAATTACGTTTGATAACAACATGACCCGCAATGCATTTAAAAACCTGCATTTTGATTTTGTTGGCCGTCGTAAAATTTACTACAGTATTTCTACTGCTATTATTGTGTTAGGTATTGTGTTTTACTTTAAAAACGGCGGCTTTAACTTAGGCGTTGATTTTAAAGGCGGACGTACATACATGGTTGGTTTTGAAAAAGCAATGAATACTGAAGACGTTAAAAAAGCGCTTACAGTATCGTTTGGTGGCGAAACCCCTGAGGTTAAAACTGCCGGAAGCAGCAGTAAATTAAAAATTACAACATCGTACCGCATTAAAGAAAACGATTTAAATGTGGATAAAGAAATGGAGCAAAGCCTTGAAAAAGGCTTAGGCACTTTAAACACTCAGTTTAAAACGCTAAGCTCGCAAAAAGTGGGGCCAACTATTGCAACCGATATTTTATATAACGCGTATGGCGCCATCTTATTCTCTTGCGTGGTAATGTTCTTCTACATTGTTATACGCTTTAAAAAATGGCAATATGGTATGGGAGCGGTTGTGGCTTTATTCCACGACGTGCTGATTGTATTATCGTTCTACACCATTCTTGATAAAATACTTCCTTTCTCGTTAGAGATTGGGCAGGATTTCATTGCTGCCATCTTAACCGTTATGGGTTACACTATGACTGAGACAGTGGTTGTGTTTGACCGTATCCGCGAGCGTTTAGCCGATTCGGGTAAAACCGATGCACATGGCGAAGAGCGTAACAAGCTTATCAACTTTGCGTTAAACAGCACCTTAAGCCGTACCATCTTAACATCGTTAACTGTATTCTTTGTGTTATTGGTAATCTTCATTTTTGGTGGCGATGCAATACGCGGGTTTATATTTGCCTTGTTAATTGGCCGTGTAATTGGTACATACTCATCGTTATGTATATCAACCCCAATAGTGGTAGATTTAGATAAAAAAGCGTAAACAATCCCTTTTTAACAATTTAAAAGCCTCACATTCGTCCTTAATTACGCAGGTTAAGGTTTAAATGAGCTAAAAAGACAAAGGACCGAGTAAAAAGCCCGGTCCTTTTCATTTAATCCGATAAATAAGTGATTTTTTCCTTTAAAAAGGCCTTTGATTGACTTCAGCGCCTTTAGCCCGTTTCTTTTGAAAACAGGCAAAAAATTCTCCATAAATTCACTTTATATTATTTTTTCATACGCGATATCTGTGTTATAAAATTCATAGACTCCATTTACTATAGCGCAAGACACGTCTATAAAGACAAACTGAAAATCAGATAGTCTGGCATTAAGTCGTAATTCAGGTATTTTCTTTTTAAAAAGAATTACCATACCCCTAAAAATATTATTGGCCAAGGCAGCCGCAAACATAAATACGGCATTCTGATTCATTTTCATAAACGGGGGATATTCCCATCCGAAATCATTTTTCATAAAATCAAATTTCCTTTCTGCTCCTCCACGTTTGTTATATGCCATAATAATTTCTTCAGGAGCGGTTTTCAAATCATTCGTAATGATTAGTTTTATTTTATATTGTTTATATGCTTTCCAGTCACCTTGTTTATACGCTCTGTTTTTACTTTTAAGCAATTTCTTTTCTTTTAATAGCTTCATTTTATTCTCAATTATATCAAGTCTTTCTTTTTCTTCTTTACTTACCAATTTTCGCTTAGTAGACTTATTATATTCTCTTGCTATAATGATTCTATTTTCATTTTCTGAATCATGCATTTTATATCTTATTTCACCAACCTCACACTCTCTTATGTAATTGGCTGTTTCCAGTTCTATATTTTTCCAGTTATCACAATCATCAATTTGTTTAAACATGGCTTTGTAACTTATATTAACGGGCATATTTATATAGAATTTTGAGCCTCGTTCGTGTAATAAATCTGTAAGGTCTTTTTTGTATCCGGCAGAATCACTAATTACTTTGTTCACGTTTATTTTTTCTTCGGCTAATAAATTCAAGCAGTTTTCAAGACATTCTTTTAGTTCAAATTCGGCATTACTATCACCGTTTCTCATACTTATATATACCGGTAAATCATTTATAAGACATATCATTGGATAGAATCCATGCACATCATCTTTTCCTCTGTGGGCAGTAACACAATTTGTTTCAATAAATGTTGCGTCAATATGAATAGTATAAGCACAATTTTCTTTCAAAGCACCTGCTCTTTTTGTTGCTTTGATTAACATACGATTCAGTTCTGTATTATCGCAATAATAGTTCTTATGAATCCCTAGAGTAGCGCCTCTTCCTTTAATATTTTCTTTTATTTTTATTTCTGTAGCTAAGCTTTTCATTACCCTTCCCAGTGTATCATGTGAGGGGAGCTTAAGTCTGGGTATTATATTCAATTTCTTTTTCAATTTTGTAATGTGGTCAAGGCGTGTACCACCGCATAGCGCAGTCAATACCCAAGCTATGAATACATCGTCGTATCCATATTTGGATTGCTTTTTTCTCACACCCAGGGTAGAGCGTA
>DATFTU010000208.1:0-2091 GCA_035261565.1 Bacteroidia bacterium | reverse complement strand
TTAAAGCCTAATTTAGATACGTCTTGTTTTAATATTACTTCCATGATTAATCTCTTTAATGTGTTATTATTATTTTAAGCAGTCTGCAACGTAAGGCAATATTGCCATGTGGCGCGCACGTTTTACCGCTTGCGATACTTTACGCTGAAATTTTAAAGAGGTGCCTGTTAAACGGCGAGGTAAAATTTTACCTTGTTCGTTAATAAATTTTAATAAAAAATCACCGTCTTTATAGTCAATATATTCAATACCACTTTTTTTAAAGCGGCAGTATTTTTTACGTTTGGTTTCTGCCTGAGGAGGGTTTAAAAACCTTACTTCTTTTCCTGATGCCATTGTTTTTGTTTTAAAAAATTTTAATTAGCGCTGGTTTTCTCTCTTTTTGGTTTACGTTCGGTAACCACGTCTCCACCTTTACGTTTTAAACGACGTTTTTCTGCGTAAGCAATAGCGTGTTTATCCAAACTAACGGTCATGTAACGCATTACACGCTCGTCGCGTTTAAAGGCTACTTCAAGCTCGTTAACCAAAGTAATACTGTCTGTAGTGTACTCAAATAATTGGTAAAAACCAGTCGATTTTTTGTCGATAGGATAAGCCAATTTTTTAAGGCCCCAGAACTCTTCATGAAGAACTTTAGCTCCCAAATCGTTCAACGCTTTTTTAAATTTTTTTACGGTTTCCTTTGCCTGATCTTCAGACAAAACGGGAGTTAAAATGAAAACCGTTTCGTAATGTTTGCTCATTTATTTATTTTTTTAGGGACGCAAATATAGTAAAACCTGATAGATTACGCAAAATTATTTTTGCCGGCCATACTTAGGCCTGTTTTTTAACCAGGGCAAAGTTGCCTTTTATATCTATTTGCCAGTCTTTTTCAAATATGCGGGGTAAATACCGGCGGTATAAATACATACGGGCATTGGTGTTTTGGTTTTCTTCACCTTCTTTATCAACCGCATGAAACTCGTAAGTTGTAATTTTAGGATGTTCGGCCATAAAAGTGCGCACAATTTCAGATATGGTGCTCATAACCCCGTAAACCTCGCCCCGGTTAGTGGTTACATATTCTTCGCCTTCAAATTCTTCATTAATAACCCCAAAAACTATGGTTGCGTGTAAAATATTATCCTGTCTGCGGCCAAAACGAACCTCATAATGTAGCCCACTGGGAGTTTTGAAATAGTATACGCTTGCCGATTTAATGGCAGGAAATTCAATCTCGAAATAATTGTTTCCAAACTTATCTACAGGCATAATAACGAGGGTAAAAGTACATAACTTTGCGCAAATTAAAATAATGAGCGATAAATATAATTTACGAGGTGTTTCGGCCGGAAAAGAAGATGTACACAAAGCCATTGCCCATATTGATAAAGGGCTATTTCCGAAAGCATTTTGCAAAATTTTACCCGATATGGCTGCAAATGACGCTGATTATTGCAATATAATGCATGCCGATACGGCAGGCTCAAAACCAAGTTTAGCCTATGTTTATTGGAAAGAAACAGGAGATAATAGCGTTTGGAAAAATATTATACAGGATGCGCTTATAATGAATATTGATGACCTGATTTGTGTGGGAGCGGTAGATAATATTGTAGTTTCATCAACCATAGGAAGAAACAAAAGCCTGATACCAGGTGAGGTTATATCACACCTTATTAACGGAACGAACAATTATATTGAAGAGCTAAAAAGACTGAGCGTGGGCTTAACCCTTGCCGGTGGCGAAACGGCCGATGTGGGTGATATAGTGCGTACGCTTGATGTTGGTTTTACAGCTTTTGTACGTTTAAAAAAATCGGATGTTATAGATAATGCCAATATTAAAGCAGGCGATGTAGTAGTTGGTTTATCATCATTTGGTAAAGCAATATACGAAACTGAATATAATGCCGGTATGGGCAGTAATGGTTTAACATCAGCACGCCACGATGTATTTTCAAAATATATTGCGGAAAAATATCCTGAATCTTACGATACCAATCTTTCAAAAGATGTTGTGTATTGCGGCAATTTAAAGCCAACTGATAAAGTATTAATTGAGTATACAGGGGTTGATGACAAGCATTTTAAGCAAGAAATTGA
>DATFTU010000207.1:0-3339 GCA_035261565.1 Bacteroidia bacterium | reverse complement strand
TGATAATAATTCGCCTTGCGCCAGTATGGCTTTCTCTTCATTACTTGTAAACATATCCAGTGTAAACGAGCGCAGGTAATCAAAATGATAGATAATAAGGTGTTCTGCCTTTTGTAAAGCGCTTTCGGTTTTGTACAGGTTTTTTATCTCTTGCTTATACTTGTTTTCTAAGCCGGTAATTACTTCGTTAGCCTTGGCGTGGTTTTTAGCATACAGGTTGTTGGCAATTTCAACCAGGTTGTTGGTGGTGCCACTCATAGCACTTAAAACAACAATAACGGGCTCGGTATTTTTTTTAATAAGCGTGGCAACCGATTTCATGCGGTCGGCCGACCCCACGCTGGTTCCTCCAAATTTTAAAATTTTCATTAATTGAATTTAAAGAGGCTGAAATTACAAAATCATTTGTTTTTTTGGCATCCTAAAAACATAAAACTTATTTGTATTTTAGTGCAGTATTTATGGCACTTAAACAATCGCAGTATTTAAAGCTGCAACAAAAACTTTCTCCGCAGCAAATTCAGTTAATGAAACTGATACAACTGCCCATTATGGCGCTTGAACAACGTATTAAAGAAGAACTGGAGTTAAATCCCGCTTTAGAAGAAGAAAACGACAACACCGATACCGAAGAAGATTTTACCAACGAAGAATCATCAGTTAACGAGGTGGATGAGGATACTAATTTGGATGGTGAAGAACGTGACGGCGAAGAAATATCGTTGCAAAACGATGACATTAGCTTTGAAGATTATGTGGATGAAGATGAGTTTGCCGATTTTAAATACCAGATAAACAACAACGGCAAGGATAACGATATAAAAGAAACGCCGGTACGCGAGCTAACCGATTTCCACGATTTGTTAGAGGAGCAACTGGGCTTGCTTGATGTGCACGATGGCAAATACACCATTGGCTTATACTTAATTGGCTGCATTGATGATGATGGTTATATAAGGCGCGATACACACTCCTTAGTGGATGATTTAGCTTTTACCCAAAACATTATTACCAACGATGCCGAGGTGGAGGAGATGATTAAGCTATTGCAAACCCTCGACCCACCCGGTATTGCCGCACGCAGCTTGCAGGAGTGTTTGTTTTTGCAGCTTGAGCGTAACCCGCATAAAACCAAAGAAATTCATTATGCTATTGATGTAGTTAAAACCTGCATGGATGAATTCTCTAAAAAGCATTACGATAAAATTGCCAAAAAACTGGATGTTAGCGAAGAAGATTTAAAAGACATACTGCACGAAATTACCAAGCTAAACCCTAAGCCGGGCAGCACATCGGGGCAGGCATCGCAAAACATACAAGAGGTTATTCCTGATTTTGTAATTACAAGTAATGATGGGGAGTTAGAGCTTAGTTTAACATCGCGCAATATGCCCGATTTAAAAGTAAGTGCCGATTATTTAGAAATGCTTACGCGTTACAATAAGGAAAAAGATAAAAGTGCAAAAGAAGCCGCAGGCTTTATCAGAAATAAAGTAGAAAGTGCCCAATGGTTTATTGAGGCTCTTTTTCAGCGCAGGCAAACCATGCTTATTGCCATGAATGCCATTATGAAACAGCAAAGCGAATATTTTTTAACTGGCGATGAAACCAAACTAAAGCCCATGATATTAAAAGATATTGCCGAGAAGGTTGGCTTAGATATTTCTACCGTATCACGCGTGGCTAACAGCAAATATGTAAGTACGCCTTTTGGCACATTTCCGTTAAAGTTTTTCTTTTCCGAATCGTTGAGTACAGATAGTGGCGAAGAAGTATCGTCTCGCGAAGTGAAAAAAATATTATCGGATTTTATTGGGGCAGAGGATAAGCGCAAACCCCTTACCGATGATGCCCTTTGCAAAATATTAAAAGATAAAGGCTACAACATTGCCCGCCGTACCATTGCCAAATACCGCGAACAACTTGATATACCCGTAGCGCGTATGCGTAAGGAGATTTAGTTAATTCTTTCCCCTTTGGTCGAAATACCAAGCAAAAAGTGGTGTAACAAAATATATACATAGGGCTTTTGTTATTATTACACCACTATTGTACCAACCTATTACTTGTACTTTGCCGCAGAGTGTCATAATAAAAAATATGTATAGGGTTTTTGTTATTATTACAACGGTTTATAGTGGTGTAGCAATTTTTATACATAGGGCTTTTGCTACTACAACACCAGTATAAAGTGTTATGATAAAATACGCCCATAGGGCTTTTATTATTATTATAACTAAATATATATATATATATATATATAATTTTTTGTACTAACCTATTACCAAAGTGGCATAATAGTAACAAAGTGTATAAGGTTTTGTTTTGTTACGCTGGTTTTCTATACTAATCTATTACTTTTACTTTACGTAAAAAGTGTTATAATAATAACAAAGTGTATAGCAAATTAGTTTATTATAACAGTTTTAGGTTATTAATAGTGGTGTAACAATAACAAAGGGTATAGTAAATGGAGTTGTTACACCACTTCTGCTTATAAAAATAAAGATTTCTCCCACCAGTCAAAATGACAAGAGGTGTATAAAGCAACCTGTTCACATGTTGTTTGTCATTTCGAATGAGGAACGACTGAGAAATCTGTATTAGATTTCTGATAAGCAGTTTTATTTGCCCTTCTTTTTTTTCTCCGGCAATTCAAACTCAAATAATTTATAGAATGAAATTTCTAAGGCTTTTGCTATTGCGTGGGCAGTAGTAACAGTTGTATTTATAACTCCTCTTTCAATCCTGGCTATTTGGCTGTATTCAATATTGGCTACATCAGCTAAATGTTTCATTGATAGGTTTTTCTTTTTTCGTAAAGACCTAAGGTGTTTGCCAAAAGCAACTAATAAATCGGGATTTTTTAAATTTTGCACTTACCGAAGGTCGGCATGTAGTAAAAAAATATATATGGCATTAATGCCATATTTTTTTAATATATTTGATTTAATAAATACTATAAAAATGAAACAAATACCAAAAACCAAACTTGAAATTGAATTAACCTGCGATAAAATACTTTTAGTGCAACAGGTTAAAAAATTGCAAACGCATTTGCAGGCTACACTTAATACACTTGATTTTGTTTTGAATGAAAAATTAAACAAATGAAGATTTCTCAGTCGTTCCTCCTTCAAAATGACAAGGGTTAATAACGGCTTTTAAGGTTAAATCCCCCAAAAACCCCTTGCTTTTTTGCCGTTCTTTAGCCAAATATGTTTAATTTCGTAAAAAATTAAATTACATGTTTGATAGTTTAAGTGAGAAGCTGGACAGGGCCTTTAAGGTTTTAAAAGGACAAGGAAAAATTACCGAAATTAACGTGGCCGAAACTTT
>DATFTU010000206.1:0-5936 GCA_035261565.1 Bacteroidia bacterium | reverse complement strand
AGTTAGGGTTTACCTTGTTGGTATAGAAATAGGTTGTTCTTTCGTGTACCGTCCATTTATGTTTATAATCATCGTTATTCCATGATATGCCTTTTATGTATTGGGGTTTATTGTAAGCATATTCAGCCACCAGGTAATTGATGATTTTATAATACACTTCTTTTACTTTTTTGCGCGAGGATGATGTAAAGTAATTTAAGTATAGTGTGATTTGAGGAATTGAAGCGGTATCGGTTTTGCTTTTTGCGTTTTCGATAGTTAGGTTACAATGTTCGGGGTTGGGTGTGTAAAAATTTAAACTTGTTTTGGCATAATAGGTATTAATGGTTATTAGCTGATTGTTTTTTGAGCGGTATACTTTTTTGGTTTCGAAATTAAGGGTATCGTGCAACAAACTATCTTGTGTGGCGAGCTCGCCCATTTCGACAGGCAGGTTGTAAAACAACTGTTTTGTATTGGGCTGCGCCCATGTATGTTGTGTTAAAACAAGCCATACACATAAAATTAATACCCGCATAAGTTTTTTTAGTTGCATAAACCGGCTAACGTATAAAATTGTTTTGTAGTATAAAACTATTTTTACCATTTATAATAAAACGACAACACTACCAGTAAATTATAAATTAACAACTACGGCATTAAGTGCTGCTATAAAAAAACCATATTTAATTTCGTTATTTTTTTTTGCGAGCCCAAATAAAAAACCTACAAGGGCAATAAAAACTTGTACGATAGAGCAAAAAACAATTATTCCTTCTGATGGATGTTTAGCAAAAGGTATAAAAGGTATAATAGATAAAAACATAAAATAAAATATAGGATAAAGCAACAGGTGAACTATAACTATTTTATACCTTAATTTCATGGCATTTAAAAATTAATACATACGTGCATTACCACTGGCAATATACGTTACAATATTTTTAACTTGCTGTTGGGTTAAAACAGAGTCGAACACGGTCATGGGTACGCTATCGTTTTCGGCATAAATTTTATTGGCATATGCATCGCCTGAGAGACGTACTTTTTCGTTATTTAAAATATAGGCGGTAAGCCACTCATCGGTTGGCTTGGGCACTCTATCAGTTACACCCTTTAGGCCGGGGCCTGTTATTTTTATATCGGTTATTGAGTGGCAAACAGCGCAGTTTTGTTTAAACAATGTGCGGCCTTGTGATACCTCTTCGGTATACACGTCGGGCTGGCGGTTTGCCGGTACTACAAGGGCGTTGCCGCAAAAGACAAGGGGTTCTTTATCAGGCGGTGCAGCGGTTTTTACATTAAACGAAAATATAACTACAACTAAAAGCAACACAAGCACTAAAATGGTAAGGTATACAATAGCGTTGGCTTGTTTTTGTATTAAATGAGAATCTTTTTCGTTCATTTAATTTTTATTCGATATATATAAATGTACAACATGTTTTTGTTTTTAACGCGTTGGGTAAGGCACAAACTCTTTATTATCTCCGGGAATTTTTGGGAAGGTTTGGTTTATCCAATCTTGTTTTGCCTGCGCAATAGTTTGTTTACTGCTTGATACAAAATTCCAATCAATAAAACGTTCTTCGGGGAAAGGCTCTCCGCCAAAAATATAAATAGTGGTGTTGGGCTGCATTACAAACTCGCACAGGTTACTATTGTTGGCTACTAAAATTTGTTTGGGTAAAAAGGTGTTGCCTTCTATTTGCAGGCTGCCTTCTAAAATATAAATGCCTGCCTCGCCGTATAACTCATGCCCAATGTTTAGGGTTTGCCCGGTGGCACTCTTGATTTCGACCATATATAATTTACTGTACACAGGCACCGGCGATTGGCGGCCAAATGCCTGCCCGGCAATTAGTTTAAACTCTGCATCGCCATTACGCCATGTTGGTATGTGCGCCTTATCGATATGATGAAACTCGGGTTGCATTTGCTCAAGCTCTTTAGGAAGTGCCACCCAAATTTGAAGGCCGTGCAAATGTTTTTCGGAATGCTGCAATTGTTGCGGACTTCTTTCGGAATGTACAATGCCCCGGCCGGCGGTCATCCAGTTTACTTCGCCGGGTTTTATTTCAACCCGGCTGCCGATAGAATCGCGGTGCATAATGCTGCCATCAAATAAAAATGTAAGGGTTGATAAGCCAATGTGCGGGTGCGGCAACACATCGAGGCTTTGACGCTCGTTTAATTTTACGGGGCCCATGTGGTCGATAAAAATAAAAGGGCCCACCATGCGCTTTTGTCTGAAGGGCAATAACCTGCCCACCATAAAGTTGCCAATGCTGGCAGCTCGCTCTTCGATAATTAGTTGAATGTTTGACATAAGCCTTTTTATTTGTACTAATTTAGTTGTTTTTGCTTGATATTAATGTGTTTGGTGTTGAAGGTGGTTTACATGTTCTTTGTCTTGATACAAAGAACCAAAAATCAAGGCTGCTTACCATTAAAATAGAAATTGCAACGTGTCACTCCGCAGATTTCAGAAACTCGCCCTTTGGTTACAAAGGGCTCAAACAGCCTGAAATCTTTTGCTGCGTTCACTTCAATTTCTATTTTAATTGTAAGAGGCCTTAAGGGGTGATAGTGATGAGTTGTTGTTAGCGTTAGGGATGGCAGCGAAAAGCTTTTTTATTTTGTAACCGAAATAAAAAACTTGCAGCGTACAGCCCGACGGCGGTAACCCGCCGGAACGCCCTATTAATACAGGTGGGGATACAATGTGGAAAACGCGAGCCGAATAGTAATAAATTACTTTTATCTTTGCGTGCATAATTTAAAATTATGGCATATATATATCATATTAACGCGCGCCAGATTCTTGATTCGCGCGGAAACCCGACAGTAGAAGTGGATGTTTATACCGACAGTGGCACTATGGGCCGTGCAGCGGTTCCGTCAGGGGCATCGACCGGAAGCCACGAGGCGGTTGAGCTGCGTGATAACGATAAAACCCAGTACATGGGCAAAAGCGTACACAAAGCGGTTGAAAAAGTAAATACCGTTTTGCTTGAGCAATTAAAAGGCATGCACATTTTTGACCAAAATGGTATTGATGACAAAATGCTTGAAATTGATGGGACCGAAAATAAGGCGAACATTGGTGCCAATGCCATACTGGGCGTATCGTTAGCAGTGGCACGTGCCGCGGCTGAGGAGTTAAAACAACCTTTGTTTAGATATATTGGCGGAGTTAACGCCAACCTGCTGCCTATACCCATGATGAATATTTTGAACGGTGGCGCACATGCCGATAACGGAATAGATTTTCAGGAATTTATGGTGATGCCTGTGGGTGCCGAAAGTTTTTCGGACGCGTTGCGCATGGGTACCGAGGTGTTTCATCATTTAAAAGCGGTGTTGAAAAAACAAGGCCTATCGACCAACGTGGGCGATGAAGGTGGTTTTGCGCCCAACATTAAATCGAACGAAGACGCGTTGAAATATGTAATACAAGCCATTGAAAGCGCAGGCTACAAACCGGGCGAAGATATTTACATTGCGATGGATGCTGCAGCATCGGAGTTTTATGATGCGGAAAAGAAAATATACAAGTTTAAAAAATCGACGGGCGATGAGTTAACCTCAGCACAGATGGTTGATTATTGGGCCGACTGGGCAAAAAAATATCCTATTATATCAATTGAAGATGGTTTTGCCGAAGATGACTGGGAAGGATGGAAAGGCATTAGCGACCGTATTGGAAACGAGGTGCAACTGGTGGGCGATGATTTGTTTGTTACCAATGTAAACCGTTTGGTTGAAGGTATAAACAAAGGTGTGGCAAACTCTATACTGGTTAAAGTAAACCAAATTGGTACGCTAAGCGAAACTATTGAGGCCGTGCAACTGGCACAAACACACGGCTATACATCGGTAATGAGCCATAGAAGCGGCGAAACGGAAGATACTACAATTGCCGATTTAGCGGTTGCGCTAAGCTGCGGGCAAATTAAAACGGGGTCGGCATCGCGTAGTGACAGGATTGCAAAATATAACCAGCTGTTGCGCATTGAAGAACAGTTAGGAAGCAATGCACGCTTTTTAGGCAGCAGCTTTAGGTTTACACGATAAGAAATATAAAAGTTTAATTTATAAAAAGAGCCATGTAATACAAACATGGCTCTTATTTTTTGCAGAACTATTTAAACCCTTTTAATAGTTCGTCTAATTCGATATCCATACCAATAGCCAGTTTTTTTAGTACAAATAAAGAAGGATTTGTTCTGCCCGTTTCGAGCCTTGCAATATTAGAACGCTCCATAAAACAACGGCGGGCAAGTTCGGCAGAAGTAAGTCCCTTGTTTTCACGCAATTTACTTAAATGTTCTCCGAACCGCTTTTGAAGTTTTAACTTATCCTTTTTTTCGTCCATGATGACTATCCAACATTCAAAGAGCGGAAAAATGGTTTAAAAAAATGCTATCCAATTGGTTAGCAATCGAAATTTTTATTTATTTTTATAGCTGAAGCCGTATTGAATAATTAAATAAACAAGTGGCATGAAAAACAAAATACCGAAAACCAAATTAGAAATTGAGTTAACCTGCGATAAAATACTTTTAACACAGCAGGTTAAAAAACTGCAAGCGCATTTGCAGGCTACGCTTAATACGCTTGATTGTGTTTTGAATAAAAAAGGAAAATGATTGTTGTTACAGGAAATTTTTACGGCCTGAATAATACAGAGAGAATTTAACTAATTTTTTTCTCGATAAAATAAATGCCTTTTACGGCTTTTACGGGTATGGAAAGTGGTTTGTACTCATCGTTGATGGAGAGGAGCTGAAATTTATCGTTTTGGATTTTATCGTAGGTTTTTAGCACAAGGCCATCGATGGTTTGAAACACATAATCTTTTTGTTTTGAGAGCCAGTTAAAGTTTTCGACCTTGGTGGCCACTACATGTGTGCCGGGGCGGTAACCGGTTTCGTAAATGTGGCCATCAATAACTTTGCTTTTGTACATAGAGAAGCCTTCGACCTCGAAACGGTAACACTCGCCTTTAATTTCGGGGAACTCAATACGCTCTAAACTATCGAGGTATGCTTTTTTCTCGTAGCCTTCTAAAAAACCGCCTATGGCTTTTAGGGGAACAATGGTCATGTTTTTTACAGATGAGTCGGTTGACAGAAACTGTTGCCTGTCGCCATCAAAATACTTGGGGTTAACCCCAAAGGTGTTTTGCAATTGCAATTTTAGGGTGCCGGGTATGTTACGCTCGCCCGATTTTATTTTAGAGAGATTACCTGTGCTATAGTTAAGCCGGCGGCAAAGGTCGGCCTCGTTTTTAATGAGGTTTTTTTTAATCAGGGCCTCTATGAGGTTTTTTATGCGTTGTGTATCCGTCATGATGCAATATTTGTCTTTTGACTGTTTTTTGACATCACAAATATATTACAAATTTATTACAACGGATATTTTTTAGTTATTTTTTGTTTCGGGGTTTAAACACCCAGGCAAAAAAACGTGCCAAATTGTATAATAAAAACCATAGCAGCAGGCAAAAAATACCAATAACTATAACGAATGTGGTGGGGTTAGCATTTAAAACCAGCAAAAAACAATAAATATTCCACGACAGGAAAAGCCACGAATCAGCATCTGACAACATAAGCAAAAAAATATGAGTGGGCAGTACAAAGGGCAGCGCCGTATAAACCAAAGCCAGTAAAAAAGTTATGAGTTTGGTTTTTTTAAAGTGTCGGTTAAAAACTATCATACATTATTTGGGCTTTAAATATAAGGCTAATAAATAATAGTTTGGTATATTTATAGTCAGAAAACTATGACTAAATTATTTTTATGCTTTGTTTTATTGAGCCTTAACCCTGTACATGGGCAAACTATACGGGCTGAACGTGAGCCAAAAACCAGGAATATATTAATTACGGATAGCAACAGGCTTTTGCAAAAAACAGATACACTGGCTTTTATAGCACCCTTTGTTTTTT
>DATFTU010000205.1:0-4299 GCA_035261565.1 Bacteroidia bacterium | reverse complement strand
CCGCTTTTGCTGGCACCGCTAATGGTGGTTAGGTTACCCTCGGTACTAATAATTTCATCGTTAATGGTTATAACGGGCACGGGCTCGGCAATTTGCGAGTGCTCGCTTATGCGGTGCACTTCGTACACATCAAGTATGTTGGGGTTACGCAATTTATAAAGATGGCGCATGGCATCTTCCTGTATATCCTTCAGTGTAATTTTTGGGTTTAATGGGGGTACATCTTTCATGGTTTTATAATTTTCACGAAAGTACAAAATGTATGTACTAATACATTCAAGTAAAAATACGACGAAGTACTTTTAAACCCTTATAAAGTTGTAATAAGTGTGTAATAATATATGAGAATCAGCCTATTGAAAATAAAAACGGGCTTGTGAATAGAAATTTTTTGTTGATAAATTTTGTAGTGGCATAGGAAAAACGTTACCAAATTGCTTTTCCACCGTACTTAAGTTTATATACTTGATAGGCAAATTTCCCACAGCCTAATTGATAATTGTCGTTGTCTAAATATACAATCCAATAGTCACCACCAACTTCATAATGCCAATTACTCTGTTCGATAATTTGTCCACGCTTTGATACTTGATAAGTTTGATTTTCCTTCAATTCGATAATACAAGAGTCGCAGTTTGGATAACTTGTCAAATAATACAGTCCAACATGTTCGAGTTGATTTTTTTTGTAATGGCTACTTTGACAAGATTTAAAACTAAATAATAAAAACCCAAAAACAAGTGTCGCAAGTCCAGTCCAAATTTTAGCTCTTTTTTTGCTAAGAAGAAGTGTCGAAATGAAAAAGATTAGACAAGTAAGTCCAAGAATAAAATAAATGAAGTAGATTATTAGCTCGCCTATTGCAGACATTATTTAATTTGTATAAAGTTTCTGTCCTTGTTGGTGTTCTTTCAACAACACGCAAATCCAAAACAAATCTACTAAATCTATAACAAATACAGATTTCTCAGTCCTTGCCTTTGTTGGAGTTATCTCCAACAAACAAATGAGAAAAAATTATTAGTTACTTGTTGGTGATAACACCAACAATGGCGCAGGGCTATTCTATTTTCCCCTTAAATCTTTCATTGTGAAATAGTCTCTATTTTTTCTTTCTTTTTCAAAAATCTTAAGAGTTCTATCTCCTATCCATAATTTTAAAATATGCAAAGGTGTATTAGCATATTCTGGTATAGTTAATTTTTCGTATACTGCTTGTTGCTCTATTAGGTTATTAAAAAAAACGCGGTCTCTGTTGGGGTTAAGTACATCGTCAAAAAAATCTTCCGACTTTAAAACCCCAAATGTGTGTGGTTTCTGTATTGCGATATTCATTTCATCAACCGCAAGCCAAGGATCAAGACTAAAAAAATAAGTATTATAAAATGCTTCAAATGCTTTCAGTATATCATCTTGACTTACTTTCTTAAGAGTACTAATTATTGCTCTAAACGGAGCCCTATCAGAAGTATTAGGGCGAAAAAGAATGTTAGCTCCTTCACATGCGGCGAGCATTATGACTAAAGAATTTTGCACATAAACATTAATTTTACGTAAGATAGGCATAATCTCATCCCACAATACATTCTCTCCTGATGAAAGCTGTAATCCATTTTTAAAACCATGCATTTCAATATGTAATATTGGAAAAAAGCAATCACTTATTACACGCTGATGAATTTTCTTTAATATCTCTAAAAATTCTTCTTTAGTTTTTATACAATATAAACTCGCCTGCAAATTTGGCTCCTCAAAGGTTTTATACTTAACGACCGCATCGTAAAGTTTTTGCCCAGTCTTTTCATCATCTTCGGTTAAAGATTCGATTATTTCTAAACCAAATTCTTTTGGGACGAATTTCATTATAAAGTAATAAATGTAACTTATTGTACTGTTCTAAGTATTTCAAAAAAACTACATATTCCTCCTATACTGTCCGCCTACTTCAAATAAAGCATGGGTAATTTGCCCCAGGCTGCAATATTTTACGGTTTCCATCAGGGAGTTAAAAATGTTTCCGTTTTGTATGGCAACGTGTTGTATCTCTTTCAGCTTTTCTTTACCGGTAGTGCCTGCGTTTTTCCAAAGGGTTTGCACGGTTTGTATTTGAAACTCTTTTTCCTCTTCGGTACTGCGTATAACTTCTTTCGGTATAATGGTTGGCGAACCCTTGCTGGATAAAAATGTGTTAACCCCCACAATAGGATACTCGCCCGTGTGTTTCAAAGTTTCGTAATACAAACTCTCTTCCTGTATTTTGCCTCGTTGGTACATGGTTTCCATAGCGCCTAAAACACCGCCACGTTCGCTTATACGGTCAAACTCTGTAAGCACGGCTTCTTCTACCAAATTAGTAAGCTCCTCAATTATAAACGAACCCTGTAACGGGTTTTCGTTTTTAGCCAAGCCCAATTCTTTATTAATAATTAATTGTATAGCCATTGCACGGCGCACACTCTCTTCGGTTGGGGTTGTAATGGCTTCATCATACGCGTTGGTGTGTAAGGAGTTACAATTGTCGTAAATAGCGTACAATGCTTGCAGCGTAGTGCGTATATCGTTAAAGTCAATCTCCTGCGCGTGTAAACTTCTGCCACTGGTTTGTATGTGGTACTTCAGCATTTGCGAACGCTCGTTTCCGCCGTATTTAAATTTCATGGCCTTAGCCCAAATTTTACGTGCCACACGACCAATTACACTATACTCAGGGTCGATGCCATTACTAAAAAAGAAAGATAAGTTAGGCGCAAAATCATCTATGTGCATGCCACGGCTTAAATAATACTCAACAAACGTAAAGCCGTTTGCAATGGTAAAGGCAAGCTGCGATATAGGATTAGCACCCGCCTCGGCAATGTGGTAACCCGATATTGAAACCGAATAAAAATTACGGACTTTGTTATCAATAAAATATTGTTGCACATCGCCCATAACACGTAACGAAAACTCGGTACTAAAAATGCAGGTGTTTTGTGCCTGGTCTTCTTTTAAAATATCGGCCTGCACGGTACCACGTACTTGTGCTAAGGTGTCAACTTTAATTTTTTCGTACACATCTTTAGGTAAAACCATGTCGCCGGTTACGCCAAGCAACATCAATCCTAAACCATCATTTCCCTCAGGCAAAGCACCGTTGTATTTTGGGCGCGCTATGCCTTTTGCTTTGTAAATGGCATCAATTTTCTTTTCGATTTCTTTTTCTAAACCGTTTTTCTTAATGTAAATTTCGCATTGTTGGTCTATGGCGGCATTCATAAAAAATGCGGCTATAATTGCTGCCGGACCATTAATGGTCATAGATACCGAAGTTTTAGGGTCGGCTAAATTAAAGCCACTGTACAGTTTCTTAGCATCATCTAAACAGCAAACACTAACACCGCTGTTACCCACCTTGCCATAAATATCGGGGCGGTAATCTGGGTCTTGCCCATATAGAGTAACACTATCAAAAGCCGTACTTAAACGTGCAGCAGGTAACCCTTTACTTACGTAGTGGAAACGTTTGTTGGTTCTCTCAGGTCCACCCTCGCCGGCAAACATACGTGCAGGGTCTTCGCCCTCGCGCTTAAACGGATAAATGCCCGCAGCATAAGGAAACTCACCCGGAAAATTTTCGGTTAAATTCCATTTCAACACATCGCCCCACGAACGGAATTGCGGCACGGCAATTTTTGAAATTTGTGTGTGCGATAAACTTTCGTAATGCGTTTTAATTTTAATTTCTTTATCGCGTACTTTAAAAACATAGTACTCGTTGGTATATTGTTTTTTGCGGTCTTCCCAGGTATCCAGTAATTTTTTGTTGTGCCCATCCAAATCAAGTGCAATGGTTTCGTATTCTTCTTCTAAAGATTTAATCAGTCTGTCTCTATCAGCCATTTTACTATCGCGCAACGTATCAATGGTTTTGCGTATGCCATACAATTTCTCTGCAATGTCCGATTGCTGATTGGCTTTTTTATCGTAAGCGCGGTTGTTTTCTGATATCTCACTCAGGTAACGCGTACGAGCGGGAGGGATGATGTAAATCTTCTCGCTCATCTCATTTGTAATCACAAAATTCGATTTTAAATCAGCACCTGTGCGTTCTACCATTTTATCCATCACCGCTTTGTACAGGCGGTTCATGCCGGGGTCGTTAAACTGAGATGCAATGGTGCCATAAACAGGTAAAGCATCATCACTCGCATCCCACAAATTGTGGTTGCGTTTATATTGTTTTTTTACATCGCGTATAGCATCAAGTGCGCCACGCTTATCAAATTTGTTTAGCGCAATAACATCGGCAAACTCAATCAT
>DATFTU010000204.1:0-3410 GCA_035261565.1 Bacteroidia bacterium | reverse complement strand
AGCTTGCCTTACATCCGGGCGGTTTTCCAATAATTGCGATGGCACGCCTGCATGAATTGTAGAGTCAGGTGTTAAATTAACAAAGCCTTGCGAGTTTCTTGAAACTGGTTGAGGAAATCTTCCGACCAAAAAATTAATTCTGTTTTCAGCTTCAATAATTTGTTGTGTAATATAAAACTGCCTGCTTTGGTTTTTAAGTACTTCGGCCTCAAACCTGCGTACGGCTAACTCGGTAACCCTAGCCGATATTTTTTCCAGCTTTACCATCTCCAAAGCGTTTTGCTGAATTTCAATATTCTTTTTCAGTATTTCAAGTTGATTATCCAATGCCATTAACTCGTAATATGAGTTTGCTATTTCCGCAATCAACATGGTAACCATAAAATTTTTCCCTTCAATACTCGATAGATATCTGGCAACAGCAGCATTTTTAGAATTGCGTAACTTTTTCCAAATATCCACCTCCCATGAGGCGTTTAATCCAAATGCGTAATTAGGTAAATTAACAGGTACTTTTTGTCCGGGTGTAATGTAGTTTGCATCATCACTGGCTCCCTGGCTGGTATACCTGCCAACCTTTTCAATACCTGCACCAACTCCCACACCAACGTAAGGTAAATAAGCTCCTTTTCTACCTCTTACTTCATTTTTTGCAATATTTATTTCCTGTAAAACAATATTTAATTCCTGGTTATTTTTTAACGCTGTATCAATTAATGCAACCAAATTAGGATCAGTAAAAAAATCCTTCCATTTGGTTTTTGCAATATTATTAGCACTATCACGCGAGTTATTAAAACTTGCAGGTACAGTTTTATTTTCTGTTTTACGTCCAAAGTTTGGCGTGCTACAAGCACTATACAAAAGAGAAATACAGATTATTCCGGCGTATATAAATATCTTATTCCTAAACATGATCTTCATTTTCATTTGGTTGGGGGAAACTGTCTAATGAGTGTGCAAGGCCTTCGGTTAATGAACCTTCTTCTTCGTCTCTAATCATTTTTCTGCCTTTAGCTAAGGAGCCAAATATGTAATATAAGCCCGGTACTATAATTACACCAAACAAGGTTCCAAAAAGCATACCGCCCAATGCAGATGAACCTATGGTTTTGTTACCAACAGCACCGGCGCCATGTGCTAATACCAACGGAATTAAACCTGCAATAAAGGCAAACGATGTCATTAATATCGGGCGGAAACGCACCTTGGCACCTTCTATGGCTGCTTCAATTATAGTTGCTCCCTGTTTATTTTTTTGAACGGCAAACTCCACAATTAACACGGCGTTTTTACCGAGTAATCCCACAAGCATCACCAATCCCACCTGCGCATATATATCATTGGCCAGCCCCATAGATTTAATCAACATAAACGAACCAAAAACTCCCGGAGGCAGAGATAAAATTACTGCCAGCGGAATAATGAAACTCTCGTATTGTGCGGCAAGTACAAAGTACACAAATATAATAACGATGATAAAGATGTAAATAGCTTCATTTCCGCGCCTTACCTCATCATATGAAAGGGCCGCCCAATCTATATCAAACCCGTGCGGTAATGTTTTTGCGGCAACTTCTTGTACAGCTTTAATAGCCTCGCCACTACTAAATCCTTTAGCCGGCGCACCCCTGATGGCTGCCGTATTGTACATATTGTAACGGTTAATTTCATTCGCTCCTTGCTTTTTGGTAATTTTCATGAACGCTGAAAAAGGAACCATTTCATCGCGGCTGCTTTTTACATACAAATTCATAATGTCGGTAGGAAGCCTTCTGTATTCTGGAGCTGCCTGTACAAACACTTTAAAAAATCGTTGGTATTTAATAAAACCAAGTTCATACGTACTACCCACAAAAATAGATAAGGTATTCATTGCATTACCAATCGAAACTCCTTTTTGCATGGCTAACTGGTTATCAAATTCAATTTCATATTGAGGATAGTTAGCGCTAAAAAAAGTAAATAAACCGGTAAGCTCTTTGCGTTTGCTTAACTCAGCCATAAAATCTCTTGTAACTTTATCCAATTGATTATAATCACCACTATTGGTTTTATCTAATAACTGTAAAGCAAAACCACCTGCGGCACCAAAGCCTGGTACTGCCGGAGGGTCAAAAAACTCAATAGTTGCTCCGGGTATTTCTTTTGATTTTGCTTCCAGTTCATAAATAATTTCTTGCATGGTGTGTTTTCGTTCCGACCATGGTTTAAGGTTAATTAAACAAGTTCCGGCATTAGATCCCCTTCCCTCTGTTAATACTTCATAACCTGCTATAGACGAAACAGATTGCACACCTTCTACTTTTTGAATAATTTCCTGAAGCTGGCGCGATATATCGTTCGTCCTTTCAAGTGTTGAACCCGGAGGTGTTTGTATAATAGCATAAATCATCCCCTGGTCTTCACTGGGAATAAAGCCCGAAGGCAGATTATTGGCTATAATATATATTCCTGCAGCAAACCCTATCCATAAAGCAATTGTAACTAATCTGCGGTGTGCTATTATTTTTAATAACCAAACATATTTTTGGGTAAGTTTTTCAAAGCCACGGTTAAAGCTGTCAATAAACCTGTTTAGTATATTTCTTTTCTTTGCTTTTCCATGGGTGTTCTTTAAAATCATAGCACAAAGTACAGGGGTAAGCGTAAGCGCTATAAAACCGGAAAGTACAATAGAACTTGCCATGGTAATAGAAAACTGCCTGTAAAATACCCCCACCGGCCCGGGCATAAACGCCACCGGAACAAACACGGCTGTCATTAATAATGTAATAGCAATAACGGCCCCGCTAATTTCACCAAGTACTTTTTTTACTGCATTAAACGGAGAAATATGTTCTTCTTCTTCCATTTTGGCATGCACCGCTTCCACAACCACAATGGCATCATCCACAACTATACCAATGGCGAGTACAACAGCAAATAAAGTAATCATATTAACCGTAAGCCCAAAAAGCTGCATAAATATAAACGCACCAATTAACGAAATAGGAACAGCCAATGTAGGGATAAGCGTTGAGCGCCAATCGCCAAGGAAAATAAATACTACCAGCGCCACTAAAATAAAAGCATCTCGTAATGTATGGATAACGTTTTCTGTAGAGGCATCCAGGAAGTTAGAAACGTCATAACTGATTTCATAATCCATGCCCGGAGGGAAGGATTTTTTTAAATCCTCTAATTTTTCTTTTACGTTTTCAATTACCTGGCTGGCATTACTGCCATAGGTTTGTTTTAATACAATAGCCGCTGATGGGTATCCATTTATGTTCGAATAGATATCATAATATTCACTTCCCAACGTCACCTTTGCTATATCCTTAAGTCTAAGAATTTCACCGTCAGGATTGGCTTTAATAATAATATTTTCATATTGTTTTGGATCGCTAAACCTGTCAGAATAAGAG
>DATFTU010000203.1:0-4568 GCA_035261565.1 Bacteroidia bacterium | reverse complement strand
AACCAATGGGCACAGTGGCAATGATGGTTGGTTTGGTAATTTTTCCTTTACGGCTATAGCCAACTGTATCACCTGCTTTTACCTGTTTTATTTGCGATATGGTGGTTTTTAATGAACTGACATTAAGTAATTGTTTTTGCTCAGCATCGTTTATGCCAACTCCATATAAACCTATCCCTAAACGCACCATATCAAAATGAGCGTTCGGAAAACGACTAATGCCACCCGAATTGCAGATATGGCGCAATACAGGATAATTAAGCATTTGCATAATTTGCTTGCTTAGTTTATCAAACAGAGTAATTTGTTCGTTTGTAAAATCATCTAATGCTGCATCATCACTTGCGGCAAGGTGCGAAAAAATACTTTTTACTTCTAAGAAAGAATAATGTTTTAGTTTTTCAGTAAGATATGTTATATCTCCTTCTTCAAAACCCAAGCGATGCATCCCTGTATCTAACTTTATATGAATTGGGAAAGCTGCTTGCTTATAGTTTACAGATACATAACCGGCAAATTGCTCAAGTACCGAAAAAGAAAATATTTCAGGCTCTAAGTTATACTGCAACATTTGCTCAAAGCTCTGCGGCTCTGGGTTCATAACCATTATGGGGGTACTTATCCCGTTTTTTCGCAGCTCAACTCCTTCATCAGCATAAGCAACCGCAAAATAATTTACGTGTGTATGTTGCAACGCATTGGCAATTTCAAAGCTGCCGCTTCCGTACGAAAACGCTTTAACCATGGGCATTATGCCCACACCCGGTTTTAATTTGCTGCGATAATAATTTAAGTTATGCACTAAATTATTCATGTTAATTTCTAAAACCGTGTCGTGACTTTTTTGTTGCAGTAATTTATGTACATGCTCAAAACCAAAACTACGTGCGCCTTTTATTAAGATAACACTATCCTTAAAAACAATTTTTTCTTGCTTGCAAGCCTCAATAAAATCTTGGGTGGTAGCAAAAAAAGTTTTCTTTATAGTAAAGTTATTTTGTTGAGACGAAATATCTTTTCCAATGCCGATTAGTTCAGAGATGTTTTTACTTTTCAGTAAATCGTTTACTTCTTTATACAACTCATCAACTTTTTTACCCGATTGTAAAATATCACTCAGTATAACAACTTTATGTTTGTGCTGTTTTTGTTGCTTTAAAAAATCAAGTGCTATTGATAGGGAGTGTATATCGTTGCTGTACGAGTCATTAATAAGCGTGCAATTATTTACACCCTGCTTCATTTCCAATCGCATGCCCAAAGGCTCTAAATTGGCAATGCGGTGCTGTATAACCTCATTACTATAGTTTAAATGAAGCATAAACAGCCAGCAGTGTATGCAGTTTTCTATCGAGGCTTTATCGGTAAACGGTATGCGTAATTCAATTTCTTTTGTGTTGTAAAGCGCTTTTAATAATGTGTGGGTATGTTGTTCTTCCTGAATGGTAATTTGCAAATCTGCCGCTTGCAAAACCGACCAACTAATTTGCCTCTGGTGTTTAAAATCTAAATACCGCAACCTGTTCTCAATTACCTCATAATCCTTGCAATAAATTAAAGTTTCGGTGTGTTTAAACAGTAAAAGTTTTTCGGTGGTTTTTTGCAGGTAATCGGTAAAGTTTTCATCGTGGGCACTGCCAATATTAGTAATAATGCCAATAGTTGGTTTTATAATAGGTTCAAGCTTTTCCATTTCGTTTGGTAACGAAATTCCCGCTTCAAACAAGGCAAAATTATTTTGTTCGTTTAATTGCCACACCGAAAGCGGTACGCCAATTTGTGAGTTATAACTTTTCGGGTTTTTGCAAATGTTGTAATCAGCGCTTAGCAGTTGCCACAACCATTCTTTTACAATGGTTTTGCCATTACTACCAGTAATACCAACTACCGGTATTTTAAACAAACTGCGTTTATATGCTGCCAGTTGTTGCAAGGCAAGCAATGTATCGGTTACCAGTAAAAAAACGGCATCACTTAATTCTTTATAGTAGGCATGTTCTTCACTCACTAAAAAACAACGGCAGCCTTGTTGGTATAACTCTTTTATATAAATATGCCCATTATGCCTTTCGCCTTTAATGGCAACAAAAAGTGCTTGTGCGGTAAAACCTGCCGTGCGGCTATCGGTTACAAGAGCAGAAAAATGGTTTTGTGCTTTACCAATTAACTTGGCCGATAAAATGGGGGCAACCCGGCTGGCAGAAAAATTCATAAACTCTTATTCGCTTTTTTCAAAAGATTTGTTGTAGCACTCTCTACAAAGCGGCTCGTACGATTCGGTTTCACCCAACATCACCAACGATTTATCGGCTGATTTTCTAAAACTGTAATTAGCCAATGCACCGCATTGCATACAAATAGCGTGTACCTTAGTAACATGCTCGGCAACAGCCATCAGTTGCGGCATAGGGCCAAAAGGCTTGCCTTCAAAATCGGTATCTAAACCGGCTACAATAACACGCACACCGTTATTGGCTAATTTATTACATACGTTCACCAGTTCCATGTCAAAAAACTGTGCTTCATCAATGGCCACTACATCCACATCGGTTGCCAGCAACAAAATATTGGCGCTGGTTGGCACAGGCGTACTCATAATGGCATTAGCATCGTGCGATACTACATCCATTTCATGATACCGGGTATCTATTTTGGGTTTAAAAATCTCTACTTTTTGCTTGGCAAATTGTGCACGCTTCAATCGGCGTATAAGTTCTTCGGTTTTACCCGAAAACATACTCCCACATATAACTTCAATGCTTCCTTTTTTATTGCTTTCGTGCCTGTGGTTTTCTAAAAACATACGGTTTGTTTAAATGTCGTTTAAAAACATTCGTTAAAATGAAATAAACTAAGCAAAAATACGTTATTTTTAAACAAGATTATTTTCCGGTACTATGCAACGCGATTTTGTGATACAGCAATTAAAAGAAGAAGCTCAAAAGGTTGAAAAACACCTGTTACAATTACAGCAAGATGAGCCACTTACCCAAACTGAAACCGAGCAGTTTTTAAACGATGTAGAAAAACTATACCGTAACCTTTCAGTTTATGCTCATGTATTAAAAACGCAAGGTAATTTGCAGGTACATCTTAAAATTATGCAAAGCGTGCCATCTGCTGAAGAGCCTGTTGTTGCCGAAAAAATAGGAGAACCAACTCCAGAGCCTAAAAAGGCGGAAGAAAAAAAAGAAGAAATACCCCCTGTTTTAACCGAAGAAGCCAACTCTTTCAAGAAAATAGAATTCAATATTAATGATAGGTTTAGGGTTATAAATGAGCTTTTTGGCCAAAGTCAGCCCGAATTTCAGGCGGCTTTACAGCAGTTAAACTCTATAAACACCCTCGATGAAACTATTTTTTACCTCAATTCATTAAAGCAAATCTATAACTGGAAAGATGATAACCCACTGGTAAAAGCCTTATACAATATGGCAAACAAGCGTTTTTCATAACCATTATTTAACTCACCTATTTTATTGTCGTTTAGCGCTTTTTTAGTATCTTTGCGCCCGATTTTAAAGCATCATTCAAATGAATATTCGTAACATAGCCATTATTGCCCACGTTGACCACGGTAAAACCACTTTGGTTGATAAAATTCTTCACACCTGTAAATTATTCCGCGAAAATCAGGAAACCGGAGAGCTTATACTTGATAATAACGATTTAGAGCGCGAGCGTGGTATAACCATTCTGGCTAAAAACGTGTCTGTAATGTATAAAGACACTAAAATTAATATTATTGATACCCCGGGCCACGCCGATTTTGGTGGCGAGGTTGAGCGTGTGTTAAACATGGCTGATGGTGTGGTATTATTGGTGGATGCTTTTGAGGGGCCAATGCCTCAAACACGTTTTGTACTGCAAAAAGCTATTGCAGCTGGTAAAAAAGCCATTTTAGTTATTAATAAGGTTGATAAACCAAATTGCCGCCCTGAAGAGGTGCATGATATGGTTTTTGATTTATTTTTTAACCTTGAAGCATCTGAAGACCAATTAAACTTCCCAACTATTTACGGTTCATCTAAACATGGTTGGATGAGCACAGATTATAAAGTACAAACCGATTCTATTACTCCATTATTGGATTGCATTGTTGAAAACATACCTGCGGCACCTGTGCGCGAGGGTACTTTGCAATTACAAATTACATCGTTAGATTATTCTTCGTTCATTGGCCGTATCGCTATCGGCCGTGTATATCGTGGTGTTATTAAAGAAAACATGCCGGTATCGGTTGTTAAACGCGATGGAAGTATTGTAAAATCGCGTGTAAAAGACTTATTTATTTTCGATGGACTTGGTAAAGCAAAAGTATCTGAAGTAATTGCAGGTGATATTTGTGCATTTACCGGTATAGAAGGTTTTGAAATTGGCGATACCGTTTCTGATTTCGAAAAACCGGAAGGCTTACCAAATATCTCTATCGATGAGCCAACTATGAGCATGTTGTTTACCATTAACACATCTCCTTTTTTTGGTAAAGATGGCAAGTTTGTAACATCTCGTCATTTACGCGACAGGTTATTTAAAGAACTTGAAAAAAACTTAGCATTACGTGTTGA
>DATFTU010000202.1:0-2850 GCA_035261565.1 Bacteroidia bacterium | reverse complement strand
CTTCACCATAAGAAACATGGGTATAACCAACCTTGAGTATAAAACCTTTTTAGCCGACCTTTTAATTCAGAAAAGAGATAAAGATTATTTATTGGCACAGGTTAATTCAAACAATTGGAATTTTTATGGTTGCCCCACTTTAGCCAATACGTATTTTCAAAGCGAGCAGTATAACGATTTTCCGGTTGTAAATGTTACAATAGAAGGAGCAAAGTTATTTTGCAAATGGCTGGAAGAAGAAACTAAATTATATATAACACAAAATAACCTGAAAGAAAAACTACTCTCTATCAGGTTGCCTTATGATGAAGAATGGATATATGTTGCGCAGGCGGGTTATGCAAAAATTCCGTACGAAAAGGGCTATAACACTATTTTCGATTTAGAAGAAGGCTTAGTCGATAAATCGTTTATTAATAGAATTGAATTAATTAAAAAACGTGCAAACCGAAGTGACACACTGTACCATTTACTGGCTACTAACCGATATGGGCTAAGTGAGCAAAATATTATCGAATCTTTTTCCGCAGCATTTAAAGCATATAGTGTGTTACCGAGCGACACGCTTATTTCTAATCGTATGAAAGCCTTTGGCAAAATTGCTTATGTTTCTCAATTGGTAACCGAAAAAAAATCTTCCCGTATATGGCTTATTGGCATAAGCTGGAAAAATAAAGACGAATATATTAAAATGCAAAACGAATTTAAAGCAGCCTTATCTTCTCCGTTTGTTGGGTTCAGGCCTGTTATTGTAAATGCTAATGATGGCGAATTCAAAAACCCTTTTTGGTGATTACAGGTATAAAAAATAAGCCCTTGTAAATTTTAAATTTACAAGGGCTTATTTTTTTGGTGATCCCGCTGGGATTCGAACCCAGGACCCTTACATTAAAAGTGTAATGCTCTACCGGCTGAGCTACGGAATCATCTGTTTAACATAAACTGCTTTTAGGCAGTCTTTCATTAAAAATTTCTTAAAGAACACCCGACTTTTTCTATCGGGCTGCAAATATAATAGGTTTTTTAAAACGCAGAAACTTTTTCTGAAATTTATTTTTTCAGATAATTATTAAAATAGCCCGCCAAAGTATCCGAAAACAGGTAAGACCCCTGTAAATTAGTAACCATGGGCGATATATAGTGTTTTTTATCTTCTGCCATCGGCAGGTTTTGAAAGGGAATAAATGAAAAACCCATGTTTTTGGCAATAAAATTTATTTGTTGTAAAAAATCTGCCCTGTTGGGCTGATTTGCCGTTATTTCCTTTAAAATAGGCGACTCGTACATAAGCACCTGTATATGTGCCTCTTTACATAGCAATAGTGTTTTGTACAAGTATTTTTCGCGCAAACTGTCAAAAGTAAAGCTATAACCCTTAGGGTACTTTTTTTTCAGGTTTTCGTAATGATTATCCCACACAATTTTAGCCGGAGGCTCAAAACCATCGGCATAATAAGGCAGTGTTTTTTTTGTAAAGTAATGTTTCCAGCCCTGCATGGCGTTAAAAAATGTTTGGTGGCTGTAATACGCATATTGCATAAACGGAATTTTTACCCATGTGTAATAATTTTTATCGCATTCTTTTACCGTGTTGGCAACAACCGTATCCTGTAAAAAAGAAGAAAAACGGTACGAGTAAAACGTGTTATAATTCAAATCAAACGATTCGGGAGTTACAAAAAGTAATAAGTACTTAGGGGGTTTATTTTTTTGCAGATATAAATGCAAGTGCAAGTAATTATCGGCAAAATCACTATGGCTGTTAGCTAAATTATAGCAAGACAGGTTTGTTTTTTTTGTAATAATATCGGGCATCACCATCCACAAAGGCTCACAGGGTCCTAAAATTAAAACATCAGCGTTAATTTTATGAGTCGAAACGTAATTTGCTTTTATATTAAGGTTATGCTTTATACCAAAACTAAAAACAAATTGTAATACAAAAAGGCAACAAATAATTGTTGCAATAAATAAAACAGGCGTATACCACTTGGTTTTTATCAAAGTTTATAATTGCTGTATCAAATCTAAGAAAAGATGCAGTGATTTTTTCTTTGCCTCATCCAAATTATAATTAATCCTCTCGGTAAGGTATTTTTTAATCATACCCGGGTCTTTTATGCTTATATCTTCTTTAATAGCCACATCCACCTGTTTAATGCCATGCGCCATGGCATTTTCCATGTTTTCTATAAAACCGGCATCAATTTTTTTATTGCTTACCCAAGCAGCAAAAACAAAAGGGAGTGTGGTAAATTTTTTCCACTCAAAAGCCAAATCATACTCGTAAGTAAAAGTACCGTTCAGGCTAAAACAGCGGTCGCCAATAACAACGGCGGCATCTTTGTTGGTGGTTTTGGTTTCAAAGCCCGCTTCGGCATTTATAAACTTGGGGCTAATCTTCCAGAAGTTTTTGCACAACACCTTTGCCAGCATAATAGAGGTGCGCGATTGGTAATCTAAATAAACGTTTTCAATTTCGTTTAAAGGCACATTACTATAAAGTTTAACCGTATCAACCCTTTCATTACTACCAATACAATAATTGCTAATAATGTGATATTCTTTCAGTAAAGGAATAATAGCCACCGGAATTAAACCAATATCAACTTTATCTTCCAGTAATTTTTGGGCACACACAGCCGGTATATCAAGCTGTAAATCTATTTCATTAATCACCTGGCTATTTTTTATACCATAACGCAGAGGCAATGTATTGGTATATTTTACAATAGATACCGAATATCTTTTTTCCATAAACCAAAAAGGCTGTTATGCCTGTCCTTTAGGACCGCCAAAATTTAGAGGCAATGCATTAATATCCGCCTCCTTAATTTTTCCGTGTAGTTG
>DATFTU010000201.1:0-2213 GCA_035261565.1 Bacteroidia bacterium | reverse complement strand
GGTTAGGTATTCCCATACCGCTTCGGGTTTATGGGCATATTGTACGGTGTGTTTTATACTTTTCGGCATAGTTTATATTTTTTACGGTTTATGTTTTACGAATTAATATGTTCTTCAAATCGTTTTAAGCAATTATCCCAGCCGTTGGTGTGGTTAAGCACATCCTCTAACACAGTAAAGCCGTTATGCTGTATTTGCAATTCGGTTCCGTTATTTTTTTGAGCCAGTGTCCAAACTACGGTTGAATTAAAATTCCGGCTTTTGTCATCGGTACTTCCATTCCATGAGTATGATAGTTTGGTAAATGGCTTTACCTCTAACACCTCACAATACGTAGTATTATCGTAATTGCATTTGTTTGGGCCTGCGTGCATAAAACAAAATTTATGCCCTACAACAGGTTTAAAATCGTTTTTCATAAGCCACTGCTCAATAAGCTCTGGCTTGGTCAAGTATTCCCAAACTTCTTTTGGCGATTGTTTGAAGAACCAGGTTTGTTTAATTTCTTTTTGCATAATGGGTAACTTTAAGGTTACGCAAATATATGTAACTTTTAAGTTACTAAACAAATTTTTAGTGTTATTTTTTTAATATAAGTGGGAGAGGCTTAGTGAAAGGGTATTTTATTTTGTTTTTAATCGTATAAACAAAACAAGTCCAAAAGCCATTAACAAAGCTGCAATACCAAACACCGCATTGTGGCTATAGGTATAAATGGCTGCCGCGCCAACAGGCACAATAACATGGTATAAAGCCTGCAGGCTTTGATTTGTACCTTGCAACAAGCCTTGTTTGTTTTCATCAACCGATGTAGAAAGCCTTGCGTTATATGAGGGATCAAATAAGCCTTCGCCTAATACGATGCAGGCAACAGCTGCAATAATAATAAATACAGACGGCATATATGCGCTTAAAAACAAAAGCCCAAGCCCTGCAACAAGTCCACACAGGCCAATAATACCAACGGTATGTTCACTCCAAATTTTAAGCAGCCTGGGCAATACAATTACCCTTGATAAAATATCGCAGATACCCACCAGTACAAATACGCCACCAATAAAGGATGGCCCCCACATAAACACATCTTTAAAAAAGATGCTGGCGTTAAACTGCCATATATTAAGCCCTACATAAAAAAATGCCCCCATAATAAGTAATGCCCGGGCTTTTTTTATAGAAAAAATTTCGTTGAAATGAGAGAAGGTATTAAAGCTTTTTAGAGTGATATGCGTAGTACGTTTTTCTACCGGAAGCGATTCGGGTACAAGCAGCACAATACAAATCATAGATACAATGGTAATACCCGCTGTAATAAAAAATGGCAAGGTAATAGAAGCCGCGCCAAACAAACCGCCAATTGTAGGGCCAATCATAAACCCGAGGCCAATGGCACCACCCAGGTACCCAAACCATTTACCTCTTTCGGCCGGCTCTGTAATATCGGTTATGTAAGCAAACAGCGCGCTTTGGTTTCCGGCAGTAAGGCCGTCAATTATTCGCCCGAGAAAAAGCACCCAAAGTGCGCCTCCCACGCCAAGTAGTATATAACCTACTGCCGAGCCAAGCAGACTGATAAGTAAAATTGATTTGCGGCCATACCTGTCGCTAAGCGCCCCAAATACAGGCGCGGCAAAAAAAGTACACACCGCAAACACCGATACAAGCGCGCTCATGGCAAAGGCTACATCTTTAGCCGGAACATATTTTTCTAACAAGAATGGAAAGAGCGGAAGAACGATAGTCATTCCTATAGCATTTAGTACGGTAATACTTACAATAACCCAAAGGCTTCTTTTTTTATTTTGCATAAAGTTTTTTTGTTTTTAAGATTCTAACTTCTCTAAAGCGGCATGGGCGGCCAATTGCTCAGCCACACGTTTAGATGCGTTTTGTGCTTCTGCAATTATTTGTCCGTTAACCTCAATACCCATGTGGTATATTTTTTTTGCACCATCCATATTTTCGCCCATCAGCACAAATTGCAAATTGGTTTTGTTACGCTGGCAAAGGTTTATCAGGCGGCTTTTATAGTCGGTATCTTCATTAATAATGGTCTGTATCTCCAAATGATGTTTTAAAATATCGAGTACTATTTTTTTTGTTTTTATATAACCGGTATCTAAATAAATGGCACCCACCAAAGCCTCAAAGGCATCGCCATACAGGGTAAATGATATATTGCCTTTTATATCGGTTTGCAAAATTTTATCAAT
>DATFTU010000200.1:0-2295 GCA_035261565.1 Bacteroidia bacterium | reverse complement strand
GATAAAACCGGTGTAGTTGAGCACGAAGCCACTACATCAAAGATTGGTGAGGACCAACTATTTTATTGCAAGCAACGTGGTATTGAAACCGAAAAAGCAATTGGTTTAATTGTAAATGGTTATTGTAAAGATGTGCTGAATAAATTGCCGATGGAGTTTGCTGTTGAAGCGCAAAAACTTTTGGCTGTAAGCCTTGAAGGCAGCGTTGGTTAAGAAAGGTTAAGAAAGTTAAGAGATAAGTTAAAATTAAAAAATACATATAGATTTGCAGGTATAATAATCCCTTTATAATTTAAAAAAATCATGGAAAACACAAACGTACCAACAGAAAAAAAAGGAAACATTGAAGATTTAGTTGCTTGGCAAAAAGCAAAAGAATTAGCCGTTACTGCCTACAAATTGGTAGCAAGTATAAACTTAGACGCTGTTATAAAAGATAAATTAATCCACTCGGCATTAGAAGTTTCTTATAGCGTAGCCCGTAGCTATGGCGTTAAACAACGTGCACAATCGTTGGAAAATTTGTATGAAGCACGCGAGTGTATATTTGAATTTAAAACCGCTATGGCTATTGCTGTAGATTTAGGCGTTGTATCGCACGACCAGGCTGCTGAAGTACAGCCATTGGTTGACCATACTGATAAATTAGTTTCTGGCTTAATACAGTACAAAGAAGATGCGCGCAAAGGCAAACCTCGTCCAAAATCAAACAATTACCGTGGTGGTAATGATAATGGAAATGTAGCTGCTGATAATTTTGGAAATACTATTGATTACGCAAGTTCACCTGTATCTAATTTTTAATTAATGCTGAGTATAAAAAATTTAAAAGCTGAAATTAACGGTAAGGAAATTCTGAAAGGAATTAATCTTGAAGTAAAAGCCGGTGAAGTGCATGCCATTATGGGGCCTAACGGCTCGGGCAAAAGCACTTTATCGGCTGTACTTGCCGGCCGCGAAGACTATGATGTTACCGGAGGCAGTGTTACGTTTAACGGAAAAGATTTGTTAGACCTTGAAGCTGAAGACCGTGCTCGCGAGGGAATTTTTTTAGCGTTTCAATATCCGGTAGAAATTCCGGGTGTTAGTAATATAAATTTTTTACGCACGGCTATTAACGAAATTCGAACATATAAAGGCTTGCCCGAAATGGAAGCCAAAGAATTTTTAGCGCTTATAAAAGAAAAACAAAAATTAGTTGAGCTGGATGCTAAACTGGCAAGCCGTAGTGTAAACGAAGGCTTTAGCGGAGGAGAGAAAAAAAGAAACGAAATTTTTCAGATGGCGGTGTTGCAACCCAAATTAGCCATACTGGATGAAACCGATAGCGGACTTGATATTGATGCCCTACGAATTGTAGCAACAGGCGTTAATAAATTAAAAAATAAAGACAATGCTACCATTGTTATTACCCACTACCAACGTTTACTTGATTACATTGTACCCGATTTTGTACATATACTTTACAACGGAAAAATTGTAAAAAGCGGTGGTAAAGAACTGGCGCTTGAAATGGAAGAAAAAGGGTACGACGAAATAAAAAAACAATACGATACTGCCGCTGTATAGGGCGATGCCATGATTACCGATAAACTGACTGCAACTCACAATTTTTTAGAAGAATTAGCTAAGCAAGCCGGAAAGGCAGGCTTTATGCCCGCTGGTGAAATTGGCTTGGCGCTACAATATTTAGAAGAGAAGGGGATACCTAATAACAAGCACGAAGATTATAAGTACTGCAACATAGAAGCAATACTGCGTAAAGAATTTAAAACCATTACAGGGAAAGAGGTTTTTGTAAATTCAGAATCGTTTAAACAAACCTTTTCAAAAGACACATATAGTATACATGTTGTAAATGGTAAACTATTCTCACATTCGGCCGAACTTGATGGTAAAATTGAACTTTTAGAAATTGAAAATACACCTACCGAAATTTTAAAGAAACATTTGGCTCAATATGCGAAATCAAATAGTGATGCGCTTATTGCCGTGAATGTTGCTTATGCCGACAGGGGCCTATTTATACATGTGACAAAATCGGTTGATAAACCAATCGTTATGCATCATGTAAATTCATCGGAAGGAAATTTATTTTTTAATGTGAGAAATTTATTTGTGATTGAAAAAAATGCAGAAGTCGAACTAACTGAATTTTATCATTCATCGAACCAAAAATATTTTATCAATAACCTTACTGAGATTTTTGTGGGCGAAAACGCACATGTAAGCCATACTGTGGTACAAAACGCGGGCATAGCCAGTTATTTGGTAAACACAACAAAAGCCTACCAG
>DATFTU010000199.1:0-8254 GCA_035261565.1 Bacteroidia bacterium | reverse complement strand
ATTGTCCGGCAGATAAAATGCCCGTAGGCAAGTCGCCTAAAGATCATGAACCATTTACGTTACATACTGTCCCGCTTAAAAAGGGTGATATTGTATATATGCTTACCGATGGGTTGCCCGATCAATTTGGAGGGCCAAAAGGAAAGAAGTTTAAGTATAAACAGTTAGAAGATGTTCTGTTAGAAAATAATCACAAATCTATGCAAGAGCAAAAAGAAATTTTAAATGAAAGATTTGAGGATTGGAAAGGCAATTTAGAGCAGATTGATGATGTTTGCCTGATAGGTATAAGGGTGTAATTTAATATATGTTACGTGTTATTGTGATTGGAGGAGGGGCTGCTGGTTTTTTTGCAGCCATTAATGTAGCAGAAATAAACCCTGATGTCGAAGTAATTATTTTAGAAAAAAGCAATAAACTTCTTGCTAAAGTATTGGTGTCCGGTGGTGGCAGATGTAATGTTACGCATGCTTGTTTCGATAATGGTTTACTGGTAAAAAATTACCCGCGTGGAGAAAAAGAGTTACGTGGTGCTTTTAATAAATTTACTACCGAAGATACTATTGTATGGTTTAAACAATGCGGTGTTACATTAAAAACTGAAGAAGATGGAAGAATGTTTCCAGTTACAGATAATTCGGAAACTATAGCCAATTGCTTGTTAAAAGCCGCTAATGATTTAAATATTAAAATTAAAACCGGCGTTTCAGTTAAAGAGATTATTGTACAACCTGATAAATCATTCTCTTTAAAAACAGATACCGAGTATACCCCTCACTGCGATAAATTAATAATTGCCAGTGGCGGAAACCCCAAAAATGAAAACTATAATTGGTTAAGAAAAGTGGGCCATACTATTGTTCCTCCCGTACCATCTTTATTTACGTTTAATATCCCTAATAATGAGATAACTGAGCTAATGGGCGTATCAGTTCCTAATGCTAAAATAAAAATAGGCAATACAAAATTAGAAATTGAGGGGCCATTATTGGTAACCCATTGGGGTTTAAGTGGTCCGGTCGTGCTTAAATCTTCAGCCTGGGGAGCGCGTATTTTACATGATATGAATTATGATTTTACCGCTTTTATAAATTGGCTGCCTGCATATAAAGAAGAAGAGTTAAGAAATATATTGCTGGAATATAAAAATAATAATGCACCTAAAAATGTTTTTGGTAACAGCCCTTTAGATTTACCAAAACGTTTGTGGGAGTTGTTTTTACGCAAAGCGACTATAAGTGAAACAAGCCGGTGGGCAAACGTAAACAAAAAACAAATTAATACCTTGATAAATATTTTGTTAAATGATGCTTATCATGTAAAGGGCAAGACAACCTTTAAAGAAGAGTTTGTTACTTGTGGCGGCATTAGTTTAAAAGAAGTTGATTTTAGTACGATGCAAAGTAAAATTGTTCCTAACCTGTATTTTGCAGGCGAAGTTTTAGATATAGACGGAGTAACCGGTGGGTTTAATTTTCAAAACGCTTGGACAACAGCCTGGATTGCTGCAAATGCAATAAAATAGTAGCTTTAAACTATTGTATAAAATAATGAAATCTGTTTTAGATAAAATACTGGAGTATAATGCCAAACGGAATAAAGATTTTGTACCGCTTAAGTATAAAGCATTAACCGAAAACCCCCATCGTTTTTTTAGGGGTACTAATCATTTATTTGTTGAGTATATCTTAAAAGAGCCTGTTTTAAAAAATGCACCTTTTGTTTGGGGGTGTGGCGATTTGCATCTGGAAAATTTTGGCAGTTATAAAGGGGGAAACGGCTTGGTTTATTTTGATATTAATGATTTTGATGAAGCTGCTATTGTACCCTGCACAATTGATTTGGTAAAACTTTGCACCAGTATTTTTTTAGTAGGAGAGGAATTAAAGTTTTCAGAAAAAGAAAGTATACGTTTCTGTAATACTTTTCTTGATTCATACAAAGAAGTTATACTAAAAGGACATGCTTCTCGGATTGAAGGGCCTACGGCAACAGGCATTATAAAAACTTTTTTTAATAAGGTGCAAACACGTAAACGGAAACAATTTTTAAAAGATAGAGTAGTTAAAAAAGATGGAGGGGTATTGCTAAGAACAGATTTAAGGCGTTATTACCCGCTGGAAAAAGCGGATAAAAAACAACTTGAAACCGCACTTAATACTTGGGTTATAAAAAATAAACGAGATAAAGATTTTTTTTCGTTTATAGATGCCGCATTTCGTATAGCTGGTACAGGCAGTTTAGGGCTTAATCGTTATTGTATTTTAATTAAAGGCAATGGTAAACCAAATTATTGTTTGTTGGATGTGAAACAGGCAGAAACAACCTGTTTGGAGAAAATGTTTTCCTCAAAACAAATAAAATTAAAAGGCCCGGCGCACAAAGTTGTACATGCACAAAAAAGAATGAACGATACAGCACCGGCCGGTATTACTACTATACAGCTTAAAAATGAATACTATATATTTAAAGAACACCGGCCCCAAGAAGATAAGTTCAGTATTTTAAGTTTTAAAAACGAAAAAACAGATTTTACAAAATTGCTAAAAGAGCTTGGCGAGCTTGTTGCCTGGGCTCAACTTCGCAGCTCGGGGCTTGATGGCACGGCTAATGGAGATGATTTAATTAAATTTGTGGCCACTAATAAGTTGGCTGAAGTAATTCCCTCTGCAAAAAAAATGTACAAGCATATTTTAGCCGATTACAGGAGCTATTTGAAGGATTACAACAAAAAAATAAATAACTCGAATAATTAAACGAGTACCAATGGCACTGAAATATTGTGTCTTACACCTTCAACGGTTGTGCCTAATAAAATATCTTTTAATCCTTTATGACCGTGGGTACCCATTACAAGCATATCGGCTTTATGTTCATTTACTAATTCAGGTATAGCTTTTTTAGGATTCCCATAGCCAATTAAATAACTTACTTTAATGCCCTTTTCTACCAATTGAGCCACATGTTTTTCAATAATTTCAATATCCTTTCGGGTTTCAAAATCTTCCGTTTCGGCTCCATAAATAATAGCGCCGGGTGTTTCAACTATATGTAATAATTTATAATCAGCATCTTTGCCTCCTAATGTTAGCGCATAGTTTAAAGCTTTATTATCTGCCGATGAAAAATCTAAAGAGATAAAAATATTTTCAGGAGCTTTTATATCTTTAAGCTGAAGTTTATGTTGTTGATGCAGGGTAAAAGATTTTTGTTTTTTATTTTTCTTTAAAATTGGGTAAATAATTATAAATAAAAGTACTGCAAAAACCAGTATACAAGCCATTGCTAAAAAAAACTTTGCTATAAACGAAATACTATCATCATGCACCCATTCATTAGTTTGAATTAATACAAAATAGAAATTTAACCCCGTTATTAATGAGGTGGCAATCCAGGCAAGAGTTCTATAAAGATTTGTTACCGCAAAATCTCCCATCATTTTCTTACTTCCGGCAAAATAAATAAGTGGTATGATGGCAAAGGGTAATTGCAGGCTTAATATAAATTGAGATAACACCAAGAGTTTTCCTGTGGCAGCTTCTCCCATTAGTAATACAGTAAGAAGTGCAGGTGTAATGGCTAACATACGCGTAATTAATCGCCTTAGCCAGGGTTGAATGCGTAATTGTAAATGCCCCTCCATTATAATCTGTCCAGCAAGTGTGCCTGTAATAGTACTGCTTTGGCCTGATGCAATTAAAGCAACTGCGAACAAAATAGGGGCAAGCGAAGTTCCTAAAAGTGGCTGCAAAAATTTATAAGCATCTTCAATCTGGGTTACACCAAATAAGCCATTATTAAAAAAGGCAGAAGCCGATAAAATTAAAATAGACGCATTTACAAAAAGGGCTAAATTTAAAGCAATGGCAGAGTCTATCATATTAAAGCGAATAGCTTTTTTTATGCCGATAGGAGTTCGCTCAAATTTACGTGTTTGTACTAACGAGCTGTGCAGATACAAATTATGAGGCATTATGGTTGCACCCAATATAGCAAGAGCTACATACACAGCTTCGTTCGATTTAAAAGAGGGAATTAAACCACCGGCAATTTCTGTAATGTGAGGATGGGCAAAAAACAATTCAATTAAAAAAGAAACTCCTATAACCGAGATTAGCCCTATAATAAATGCCTCCACTTTTCTGATGCCAATTTTCAGTAAAAAGAGCAATAAAAAAGTATCAAAAATGGTAATGCTTATACCCAACCATAAAGGGAAATGAAATAACAATTCTAAACCAATTGCCATTCCGAGTACTTCGGCCAAATCGCAGGCGGCAATAGCTATTTCGGCAAAAATGTATAAGCAAAAATTAATTACGGGGGGGTACATATCGCGTGATGCCTGTGCCAAATCTTTACCGGTAACAATTCCTAACCGGGCAGAAAAACTTTGTAGTAACAAAGCAATAGCGTTGGATATAACCAATACCCATAATAAAGAATACCCAAATTTGCTTCCGCCGGTGATATCAGTCGCCCAATTACCCGGGTCCATATAACCAACGCTAATTAAATAAGCCGGGCCTGCAAAAGCCAAAAATTTTTTAAATGGAGATTTAATGCTGCTTACATCAACACTTTGGTGTACTTCGCTTAACGATTTTTTAGGTGCGTGATGCTCACTCATATCTGTGCCACAACAATTCTTATAAAAGAGTTTAGTTCACAAATATATAAAAAGTTATACTAATCTAACAAATTATTTTAGTAATACTGTTAAGGATTATTTTATAAAGAAATTGTTTTTAAAACCTTACCCACTTCAGATAGCATATCATCAGTAAAATCTAAATGGGTAACCATACGCATGGTATTTTTACCAAAGGCTACCGCTTTTATATTATACTGTTGTAAGGCTTGCACAAATTTTTGGCTGCCCATTTTTTCGTTTACATTAAAAATAACAATATTGGTATCTACAGGTAAAATATTCTCAATAAAAGGTAATGTTTGCAGCATTTTTTCTAATTGTTTTGCTCTTGTATGGTCGTCTTTTAACCTTGTAATATTATTTTCAATAGCATACAACCCCGCAGCAGCCAATATACCGCCCTGGCGCATGCCTCCTCCAAATACTTTCCTTATACGGCGGGCTTTTTTAATAAATAGTTTATTTCCTAACAAAACAGAGCCTACAGGTGTACCTAAGCCCTTAGATAAACACACCGAAATACTGTTAAATAAATTACCATGTTGTTGTGCGGTTTCATTACTGGCTATTAAAGCATTAAAAATACGGGCGCCATCTAAATGCAGGGGTAAATTTTTTTGTTTGCACAGTTGGTTAATGGGCTCAATATCTTTAGCAGTATAAAAGCTTCCTCCGGCTTTATTTATTGTATTTTCAAGGCTTACTAAAGCTGTATGAGGCAGCCAGTCAAAATCGCCATTAATGTTTTCTTCTATCTGTTGTGCCGTAATGCGCCCTCTGTCTCCGGTTAATAATCGTACCTGCGCCCCACTATTTAGTGCTACACCACCACCTTCGTTAACATATATATGCGAATTTACATCACAAATAACTTCGTCGCCTGGTTGTGTGTGGGCTTTAATGGCAATTTGGTTAGTCATAGTGCCGCTGGGGCAAAATAAACCTGCTTGCATATTAAACATGGCAGCCAGTTTTTCCTCTAATGCAATAATAGAGGGGTCCTCATTAAATACATCATCGCCTACAGGTGCACTAAGCATGGCTTGTAACATGGGAGCAGATGGTTTTGTAACTGTATCGCTTCTTAAATCAATAATCATAGTACATTTGTTTGTACAAGTTTAAGGTTTTTTGCGTTTGAAAAAAATAGATTTTATACTGGTAGGGCAGGGGCTTGCTGGCAGCATTTTAGCTTTAGAATTATTGAAGCAAAACAAATCTGTATTGGTTATTGATAGTGCTGATATGAGCCAGTGCTCAAAGGTTGCGGCGGGTATATATAACCCTATTGTATTTAAACGGCTTACCCAAAGCTGGATGGCAGATAGTACGTTACCTGTTATGTTTGAATTTTTTAAAGATGCCGAAAAACTATTTAATACAAAGCTTATACACCAAACCAAAATAGCCCGTGTTTTTGCTAGTGAACAGGAAGAAGTTTTATGGAGGAAAAAAGCAGTAAATGAACTCGATGAGTTTATAGACGCTAAAATTAACTCTGCACAAAATGAGTATAAATTTTTAAATAGTAATTATGGTTTTGTAACCGAAGCAGGGTTTGTTGATGTACCAAAGTTTTTAGCGAATACAAGAGAGTATTTAATTCAAAAGAATTCTTTTGTAAATACAACTTTTAAATATGAGGGTGTTATAATTGAAGATAATAAAATTCAATATCAGGATTTCATTTTCGATAAATTAATTTTTTGTGAAGGGCATTTAGCTGCTAAAAACCCTTTTTTTCAAAACCTGAAATTTAAACCGGCTAAAGGCGAAGTGCTTACCATTTATTGCGAAGAGCTAAAAACAAACTCTATTATTAATAAAGATTTTTTTATTCTTCCTTTGCCCGAAACTCATTGTTTTAAAGTGGGTGCAACCTATAATTGGGATGATTTAACAGATACTGTAAGTGATGAAGCAAAAAACAGTTTAGTAGAAAAAATAAACTCGGTTTTACCATTTTCTTATAAAATAATTAATCATCAGGCGGGTGTAAGGCCTGCTACAATTGATAGACGGCCTATTATTGGGTTACATCCCATTCATAATAATATAGGAGTTTTTAATGGCTTTGGTACTAAAGCGGTAATGCTGGCTCCTTATTTTGCCAAACATTTTTGTAACTTCATGTTTTTAAATCAAGAGCTTTTTTTGGACGTTGATGTAAAAAGATTTTATGAGTAATGCAAAAAAGATAAAACTGATTGGCAGGCGAGAGTATGTTGATTTTCCTGAGCTTAATATTTTTAAAGTGGAAGCAAAAATTGATACAGGAGCTTATACATCTGCCTTGCATTGTCAAGATATTGGTGTCAAAGAAATAGAAGGAAAGCAAATATTATGTTTTAAATTATTGGATGAAACCCACCCGGAGTATAACGAGCAAGAGCATCGTTTTGAAGAGTTTATCCAAAAAAACATTAAAAGCTCATCGGGCGAAGTCGAGCTTCGTTATATTATCAAAACGTTATTAATTATTGGCCGTAAACGGATAAGAACTGCCGTATCTCTTACAGATAGAGGAAATATGCGCTATCCGGTGCTGATAGGCCGAAAAATGATAAAAAATAAGTTTATTATAGATGTAGCTAAAATACACACGGGCGGAATTTTACTTTCAAAATAATAGCTATATTTAAGGAAACAATTATTTACGTATGAAACTCGCTATTCTCTCTCGCGGAAAAACGATTTACTCTACCATGCGTTTGGTGGAAGCTGCTGAAAAACGCGGACATGAGGTGTTGCAACTCGACCACATGAAATGTGTACTGGGTATTGAAAAAGGACGGCCTCATGTTTATTATGGAGGAAAAGAGGTAATGGGAGTAAACGCTGTTATCCCACGCATTGGGGCATCGGTTACTTTTTATGGAGCAGCTGTACTGCGCCAGTTTGAGATGATGAAAATTTTTACAGCAGTAGAGTCTCAGGCGTTGGTTCGTTCACGTGATAAACTGCGTAGCCTTCAATTGCTAGCTCGTGCCGGTATGGGCATGCCCAAAACAATTTTTGCCAACAAAACAAAGGATGTCGACCAAATGATTGACGCTGTTGGTGGCACGCCATGTATTATAAAATTATTAGAAGGTACACAGGGTATTGGGGTTATACTTGCTGAAAATCATAAAGCTGCTAAATCGGTTATTGAGGCTTTTATGAAATTAAATGCAGCCATGCTTGTGCAGGAATTTATTAAAGAAGCCAAAGGAGCTGATATTAGGGCATTTGTAGTTGATGGTCAGGTTGTTGGCGCTATGAAACGCCAGGCTAAAGAAGGAGAGTTTCGCTCTAATTTACATCAGGGTGGCTCTGCAACAGTTATTAATTTATCGGCAGAGGAGCGCTCTACGGCTATTAAAGCCGCCAAAAAATTAGGCTTGGGTATTGCGGGTGTTGATATGTTACAAAGCGAAAGAGGGCCATTAGTAATGGAAGTAAACTCTTCGCCCGGGCTCGAAGGCATTGAAAAAGCTACCGGCGTTGATATTGCCGGAAAAATTATTGAATACGTAGAGCGTAATGAGTTTAATGGAAATGAGGGTTAGTGCTGTATGAGTTCTATAAAAATTCACCAAGAAACTATTGCGCCCGGAG
>DATFTU010000198.1:0-2054 GCA_035261565.1 Bacteroidia bacterium | reverse complement strand
TAAAATAACGCTAATGACTATTCACGCCTCAAAAGGGCTTGAGTTTCCATACGTATATATAGTTGGGCTGGAAGAAAATTTATTTCCATCGCAAATGACATTGATGGATAAATCGGATTTAGAAGAAGAGCGTCGCTTATTTTATGTAGCCATTACCCGAGCCGAGAAACGCGCCACCTTAAGTTATGCCGAAAGACGTTTTAGGTTTGGCAATCATGTTATGTGCGAGCCAAGCCGCTTTATTGATGAGATTGATGATAAATTTTTAGAGTATTTAGATATACCCGAAAAATCGAAAGAAACCCGTGTGTTTGATTATAATGGAGGAGGCGAGAGGTCGTTTCAAAAAAACACGTCGCGTGGCAGCAATGTAGATTTAATAAAACCCAAACAGGCATCGCCCATTTTAAAACGAAATTTAGTTTCAACCAACAAAGTAAATACACAGGCAGCACCTGTTGACGCAGCCGAAATACGAAGCATTAAAGAAGGCACCATTGTGCAGCACGAAAAATTTGGCAAAGGCAATGTACTGGCTGTTGAGGGCGATTTCCCTAACATTAAAGCAACCATACAGTTTGATGTAGGGGGGCAAAAACAATTATTGCTTAAATACGCCAAACTAAAAGTTATTGCATAGCTAACAATATCTTAATAAAACAGTATTGCCCATATTACTGATTTTTAGTAAGTTTGGTTGCACAACCACTCCATGCATAAGATTATTCTTATTTTCATAATTCTGTTTTCTTGTAACACTTTTAAGGTTAAAGCTCAGGTACAGGCTAATTTTACGGGTACACCGGTAAGCGGTTGTTCGCCACTTAGTGTAAGCTTTAGCGACCTTTCTACCGGTAACCCCACCTCGTGGAATTGGAATTTTGGCAACGGAAACACATCTGCCATTCAAAATCCGGGGGCAACCTATTCCAATCCGGGCACATATACGGTTACACTAACGGTTTCTAACGGAAGTTCAACCAATACAAAAACACGTACCAATTATATTACGGTGTATGCCAAGCCGGGTACCAATTTTAATGTAAGTGCCGATACGGTTTGTATTGGGCAAACTATAAATTTTACCGATGCAACCACTATTGCAAGTGGTGGCGCAGCCATAAGTGCCTGGTCGTGGGATTTTGGCGACGGAAGCTCTCAGGTGCATACCGCAAATGCAACGCATAGCTATAATGCAGCAGGTAATTACCCGGTAAGTTTAATTACTACCGATGGGCATGGCTGTTCAAACACCAAAATAGTACACGTAGTTGTTTCACCCATGCCTGTACCATCCTTTACCATGGGGCCTGTTTTTAAATGCGTAGCACCTCTTGCGGTAACGTTTACAAACACTTCCACATCTGTAGGCAATACAACATATACCTGGCATTTTGGCGATGGCAGCAGCTCTGTGCAGGCAAACCCAACTCATACATATACGGCTTCGGGCAATTATAATGTTACGTTAATTTTAAACCAGCATGGTTGTATTGATTCTGTTGTAAAAACAAGTGCCATTAGCATTCAAAACATGGCGGCAAGTTTTGTGGCAACGCCAAGTGTAGTTTGTTCGGGGCAGGCAATAACTTTTACAAACACATCAAACCCTTCAGCTACAACTGCTAACTGGGTTTTTGGAGATGGAGGAACATCAATTACAATTAGTCCGGCACATACTTATACTGCTGCCGGTACATACACTGTAACACTTGCCGCAACCGATGCAAACGGATGTACCGGTAACGCCACCACCACGGTAACGGTAAACCAAACGCCTGTGGCTGCTTTTGTGGCAGATACATTATTATCTTGCTCGGTGCCTTTTGCAGTAACTTTTTCAAACACTGCTACAGGTGCGGCAACATTTCATTGGAGTTTTGGTGACGGAAACATATCTGCCCAGCAAAATCCTGTGCATAATTATACTGCACCCGGCACATATACAGTAACACTTACCGTAAAAAACGGAAACGGCACTTGTGTTGATTCGGCAGTAAAAAATAATTATATCGTTATTTCCCGCCCGGTTGTAAACTTTATTGCCATGCCCG
>DATFTU010000197.1:0-2457 GCA_035261565.1 Bacteroidia bacterium | reverse complement strand
TAAATTTGGGAAGTATCGGGGTTATTATAGGGACTTGTTTGTGTGTGTTACCACAAGTGTTTTTACACCCCATACAGTACAAAAAAATTATTAATAACAAGGCGAAGGGGATATGGGGGAAGTAAAAGGAAATAAACGCGCTTTGTTGATTACAGGAACCATTGTACCTAACAGTAATTTTGTGACGCACACTAATGCTGAACAAAGGCGTAATGAATATTATGATTCTCTTTTGTTTTACTCAGATAATTTTAAGAGAGATGACTTATTCTTTTTAGAAAACTCAGTATATGATTTCGATAAAGATGAAGAGTTTAAAAAATTGCTGACAGATAGAAAAATTGTGCTACTGAAATTTCCGGTATCGGATAAGTTTAATCAGGGAAAAGGGTATCAGGAGTTTGAAATGCTTGATAAAGCAATGGAAAAAATTTCGGGTAAATATAATTCGTTCATTAAAATTACCGGAAGGTATAAGGTAATGAATTTAAAAGAGCTTACTGATTATACCTGCAATAGCTTAGTGGCCGATTTTCATAAAAAATTGCAAGTTACCCAAACAAATGTATTTTATGTAAGTGGTAGTTTTTATAACTCATACTTAAAAGGTTTGTATTTACAGGTTGATGATAGTAAAGGAATTTATATAGAGAAAATTGTCTATAATAAAATACAGATTGAGCAATTAAGTAAGAAAGTAAAATTATTTCCTTTAAACCCAATTATAGTTGGAGTTTCAGGGTCTTATGGCGGGACATTGAACCGTAATAAAACTAAAATGAAAATTAGGAATATAGAACGAAAGTTGTTAAGAGTATTTGGTATAAATGAATTTTTAATAGAGTATTAGCGAGTGGGTAAAAGGTTTGTGACAATATTTCCGATATGCGAAAATGTACATTTGACTAAAGATTTGGGACAAATTCCTTATTTTCTGCATAAGTTGTATGGGTATAATTCATCTATTGTCTGTTATAAAAACAGCGAGCATTATGATAATGCCAATGGAGAGGTAAAGGGGCTAAAAATAGATTTTATTGAAAACGCAGGCAGAGTAAGCTTTTTAGAAAAAGAAGTTTTAAAATATATTTATAAAAATGCCAGGCAAATAGATGTGCTTAACTTATATATATTTTCAAAATTTACTTTTATTTATGGGCTGTTGTATAAACTTAGAAACCCAAAAGGTTTTTTGTTTTTAAAATTAGACGGATATAATGAAACTTTTGCTGAAGGGAATAAAATAGATCATTCTACAAATGGAATTAAGAACAGAATATTAAAGCATTTAGAGAAGAAGTTTTTGGAAAAAGTTGATTTGGTGACCATAGAAAATCAAGAAGGAGAGGAGTTAGTACGAAACATGTTTCCTTCTATTGCATCAAAAGTAATGTATTTGCCTGTTGGCGTAAACGATTTGTATTTGACTGAAGTGTTTGCCAACAAACAAAAAAGTTTTAAAGAAAAAGAGAATATAATTTTAACGGTGGGGCGTGTTGGCGAGGAAATTAAAAATCAAAAAATGATACTAAGTGCACTTACAAAAACCGATATGAAAAACTGGAAGATGGTTTTTGTAGGCCCGGTTAACGAAAGTTTTAGAACTTATTTTGAAGACTTAGCTGTTAAGTTTCCGTATTTAAAAGAGAAAGTAGTTTTTATAGGGAATGTATCAAATAGAGTTGAACTTTATGAGTGGTACAATAAATCGAAAGTGTTTTGTATGACCTCGTTAAAAGAATCTTTTTGTCATTCGATAAGTGAGGCTCTTTATTTTGGTAATTACATTATTGGCACAGAAGGCATTATGAGTATGAAGGATGTTACAGATAATGGGAAATATGGTGCTACTTTAAAATCGGATGATGATGAGACTTTAGCCACAACTTTTCAAAAACTGATTGATGATGATAGTCAACTGTCAGTACTCTATCCTGATATTATAAATTTTTCTCGCAAGCATTTTGTTTGGTCCAACATTATAGGCAAAGTACATCAACAAATAAATAACAATTAAATGCAGGGAGGGATAAGACTAAAAGGAGCAGAGAAGCAATCAGGGAGCGGTAACCCCTTGGTTAGTGTTATTACTGTGGTATATAATGGAGCTAAGCATTTAGAGCAAACTATTAACAGTGTTTTAGATCAGGAATACAAAAATGTAGAATATATTATTATTGATGGAGGCTCTGCAGATGGTACTATAGATATTATAAAGCGTTATGAAGATAAAGTAGATTACTGGCAGAGCGAACGCGATGGCGGGATTTATTTTGCGATGAATAAAGGAATTTCTCTGGCTAAAGGAGAGTTGATTGGGATACTTAATGCAGATGACTTTTATTTGCCTGATACCGTTAGAAAAGTAGTTGATGCTGATAAATTTGCTAAGGCTGATATATATTATGGAGATATGCAGTATGTAACCGAAAATGCGTATAAGCTATCTGTTGCCAA
>DATFTU010000196.1:0-6120 GCA_035261565.1 Bacteroidia bacterium | reverse complement strand
AATCAGCTCCTGCTCAGTCATTTTAAATTTAGAGGCAATGCTTTTTACCGTATCTCCCTTTTTTACCACATAGGCCAAGCTGCCGGGCTTGTTTACTTTTTGTGCTTTATAATCTTTATCAACCGATTTTTCTATAATTTTCTTAACCTGTTTTGCCGTTAAATTTGGGTAGTATGAACGAATTACCACAGCCACGCCTGCTGCAACAGGGCTTGCCATACTGGTTCCGCTTTCTTTTATATAACCGCCATCATTTTTAGTTGAATATATATCGACACCCGGGGCAAATACATCAACTGTTTTTTTACCATAATTAGAAAAATTTGTTGCAAGATTAAGGCCTTGTTGCCAGCTTGAAGCACCCACTTCTATCCAGTTATTGGCCAGTTTACCATCTTCAAATTTTGCGCACGGATATAGTCTGTTTTTATCTACATCAATACCGTCGTTACCTGAAGCATGAATTATTAATACATCTTTGCTTTCGGCATACTTTACAGCTTTATCAACAGCCGCTTTATTATATGGATAGCTTTTACCAATGCTCATATTAATAACTTTAGCACCATTATTAACTGCATACATAATTGCGTTAGCTACATCTTTATCACGTTCATCACCGTCAGGTGTAACACGTACCGACATAATTCTAACATTATCTGCCACACCCTTAATACCTATTTTATTGGCTCGGTTTGCTGCAATAATACCTGCCACATGCGTGCCATGTAAACTATTGGGGCCTTTGCTATCATTATTCCCATAATTTTTTTCATCTGCATTTTTATAATCATCACCCACAATACCACGGGGGTCATAATCTATATTAAGGTTGTATTTAACCTGATTTTCCAATTGATCTTGCCCTTCATCAACCTCTTTTAAAAAGGCATCAACCGTAATGCTGGTGTCTTTAGACATAATCATTTGAGCCACACCAACCATACTCTCTTCTCTTTTATCTTTTGGTTTGTACTGGCTAAGTTGGGCAAATTTTACACTATCAACATCTAATTGGTCTTTAACCTCTAAGTTAATATTGGTAAACATCTCGTTAAAAAATGTTATTTGAGTAAGCTCTTGCTGCGCTTCGTTTAATTTTTTCTCGTAATCGGCTTTTACTTCGGTGTATAGTTTATACTCTTTTTTATCGGCTGATGCAATAGTTTTTTCATCTTTACCATCATATTTTTTTCTTAACTCCCTGTATATACGAGTAAGCTCTAAAGCCTCTTTTTCAACGTTTTTTCCATCTTTTCCTCCTATAAAATTCCAGCCATGTACATCATCAATATATCCGTTTTTATCATCGTCAATACCGTTTCTGGCAATTTCTTTTGGGTTAGTCCATATTACATCTTTTAAATCTTCATGATTAAAATCAACACCGCCATCAATTACGGCAACAATAACTTGCGTACTTTTTTTACCTTTAAGTAACTCGTTATAAGCACGTTCGGCACTAACTCCATTTACATGATTGGTATATGGGTCTAAATTAAACCAATTTTCAGCAGCCTTAGTGGTATCTGTTACAATTTGAGCATTGCCCGCCAACGAAAAAGCAACAAAAACCCAGAAAAAATATTTACACATGATTTAAAACTGAGCGGTAAAAGTATAAGAAATTGTTCAATAATTATGCACAAATAAATGGCAATTAAAAGCCATAATATTTTATATCTTTAGCCACGCTTTTTATGTTTTTAAAACAAAGTATAGCCTTTTTAGCGCTGATATTTATATCGGTATCAACCTTATTTGCCCAAGCTAAACCAAAAGGCAAATGGGAACCTGAAGATGCCGACGAGCATTTTAAAAATTACAATTTTGTGATGGCTTTACCCATGTATAAAGAGTTGGTTAAAAGGGAGCCTGAAGACATGCAATATAATTACAGGCTGGGTTACTGTTATATGCATACTACTATTGATAAAACCGCTGCCATACCTTTTTTTGAAAAAGCATCTAAAAGCCCCAAATGCCCACCCGATACTTGGTACTGGTTGGGGAGATCGTACCACCTTGCCAATAAGTTTAAAGAAGCCATTGATGCATATACCAAGTACAAAGAGCTATCGGTTAAAAACAAAGAAGAGGTTGATAAAGCCGACCACTGTATTGAGCAATGTGGCAATGCAAAAGAGTTAATTAAACACCGTATAAATATTACTTTTACCAACGCGGGCCCGGAGGTGAATACCGAATTTCCTGATTATTACCCCTGGATAACATCAGACGAGCAAACACTATTTTTTACTTCGCGCAGAAAAGGTGGGCATGCAACACAAGTGGAGGCTGATGGTTATTACTCATCAGATGCTTTTGTGTGTAGTGTATTAGATGGAAAATGGGATAAAGCCAAAAACCTTAGCAATATGGTAAATACCGCTTTAGATGAGCAAATTGTTGGTATAAACCCCGACGGAAGTGAATTGGTTGTGTATATAGACCATATATCAGAAATAGAAGATTTATATAGTACACACAAAAAAAATGGCAATTACACCAAAATTGAAAAGCTGAGTGATAATGTAAATAACGCTAAAGAATATTCGGGCTCTATTTTTAACACCGATGATGGTCCGATGTTGTATTTTGTACGCGAAGATAAAAACTCGCTTGGTGCAACCGATATATATACTGCACGTATGCTGCCAACCGGGCAATGGGGCTTGCCAAAAAATTTAGGCCCTAAAATTAATACGAAATACCGCGAAGACTTCCCTTGGTTATCGGCCGATGGAAAAACACTTTATTTTTCATCAGAAGGGCACAGTAGTATGGGAGGCTTTGATTTATTTAAATGTATTTGGGATGAGATTGATAATGAGTGGAGCACACCTATTAACTTAGGTTACCCATTAAATACATCGGATGACGAACGTCAGATATCTATTTTACCGGATAACCGTGCCGGATATACCAGCGCTTTGCGCCCGGGTGGTTTTGGCGATTTAGATATTTACCGTGTTAAGTTTGAAGAGAATGAGCAGAAATACAGTGTATATCGTGGCAAGGTAATGCGCAGCGATTCGGCTAATACAAAAGATTTAGATATTATTATATCGGCTGTTAATAAAAAAACAAACGATGAAATAACTTTTGTACCTAATAAAAATACAGGTAAATATATTATGGCCATGTTACCAGGTACATACAAGCTTACAATAAGCGCTCCAGGTTATGCAGACTACACCGAGAATTTAGTGGTTTTTGAGTTTGGAGTTGCCAAACCCGAGACAATTAAAAATTATGTACTGATGAAAAAATAAAGGTCAACTCCGCCTTAAAAAATTCCTTCTTTTTTTAATAATTCATCCACCCATTTTTCAATAGCAACATCTTTTATTAAAGGTGGTGCATGATGTGGTTTTATACGTGCATCAATTATAAGCGAGCCTTTACAGCCCCAATGTTTGTTTTCGGTAAAACTGTTAATACCATATATATCGTGAGACGGATTGCTTCGCGTAAATGTTACCCAAAGAAAATTATTTAGTTGCTGAGCCACAAAATCAGCATCGTCGCAAACAATAATTAAAGGTGTGCCCTCAAGGTTTTCTGCTTTTATCTGATTATTTAGCTCATCCATTTCTTTTTTGGCATCTTCGTACGAAATGAATTTGCTTTTTTGCAAAGCAATTACTCCCGGCATTACTATACTTGTTTTTTCGCTTTTAAAATAAGCCGGTATTTCGTTACTTAATTTACGTAAAGGCTCACCATAAGCAGCTAAAACAACCTTACTACCACTATTTAAACCAGTGCCCGAATAATCTAACGTATCTATACTTGTTTTGGTTTGAAAATGAATATCTCTTGTAAAATCAATCCGTTCTAAACAATGCCTAAAAAATTCTTCAATATTATTTACCGATAGCTTATTAGTATCATCTGCCGTAATAAAAATAAATTTAGCCAAACTTAACTGTCCTGTACCTAAAATACGGTTTGATATGGTAAGCAGTTCGCTTGGTTTTTTTTCTTTTAAATAAGGGGTGTAACGCTCGCTGCCAATAGCTAATAACAAAGGGTGTACACCAGCCGCATCAACCGCGTTTAAAGCTTTCAGCCCCGGAATTTCGTGCGATAGTGCTTTACCAGTTAACTCGTGTATTAAGGCTCCGAAAGCTGTATCCTCTTGCGGAGGACGGCCAACAACGGTAAAAGGCCAAATAGCGTTCTGTTTTTTAGCAAAAACTTTATGTACCCGCATCATCGGAAAATTGTGCTTTAAACTATAATACCCCAAGTGGTCGCCAAAAGGGCCTTCGGGTTTATTTTCGTTTGGACAAACCTCGCCCGTAATTACAAAATCAGCATCTAACGAAATACAGTGTCCATCGTGGTATGTATAACGAAATCTTCGTCCACCTAAAGCACCTGCAAAATTAAGCTCGCTTAAACCTTCGGGTAAAGGCATAACAGCAGCTAATGTATGCGAGGGAGGCCCACCTACAAAAACAGAAACTTTTAAAGGCACATTTTTATTAGTAGCTTTTGTTTGGTGTACACCAATACCTCTATGTAACTGATAGTGGAGCCCTATTTCTTTATTTAACTGGTAATCATTTCCTGTTAGTTGTATACGATACATGCCCAGGTTAGAGTTTACAACTCCAGGCATATCTATATCCTCACTATAAACCTGTGGCAGAGTTACAAATGCACCACCATCCATGGGCCAATGTTTTATTAAAGGGAGTTTGTCTATTGTAATTTCATTAAAATGACTATAAACATTTGTATTTACCTTTTTAGGCAGCGAGCTTATGGCAGATTTAGCTAAGCCCACATATTTAAAAGGATGCTTTAAAGCTTTGGCAGGGTTATTTTTTACATCAACTAACCTTTGTATATCGGTAAAATGCTGCCTGAAAATAAATTTGCTGCGCTGTAACGTGCCAAATATGTTTGATACTGCCTGGTAGTTGCAGCCTTTAATTTTTTCGAATAAAATAGCCTTTCCGCCAGCCTCGTGTATGCGCAGGTGTATGGCCGCCATTTCTAAATTGGGGTCAACTTCTTCTTTAATCCTGATTAATTGCCCATTTTTTTCTAAATCAACAATGCAATCGTATAAATTTTTATACACCATAATTGTTACAAAAGTAAGCGTAAAAGCGATTGAATTTTTGTTTTGATTTACTTACATTTGTTGCTACAACATTTACTATATGAAAAACTGGACGAAAGCCGAAATATTAGACGTTTATAATAAACCTTTACTTGAATTAGTTTACGAAGCAGCCACTGTACATCGCCAATACCACAAAGCGGGCGAGGTGCAAATAAGCTCGTTATTATCTATAAAAACGGGTGGTTGCAGTGAGGATTGCGCGTATTGTCCGCAAGCGGCTCGTTACCATACCGATATTAAGGTGCATAAGTTGATGAGTGTTGAAGAAGTTAATACAGCATCTGAAAGAGCTAAAAATGCAGGCGCATCGCGTATGTGTTTAGGGGCTGCCTGGCGCGAAGTACGCGATAATAAAGATTTTGACCGTGTTTTAGAAATGGTTAAAACTATTAATGCTAAAGATATGGAAGTATGCTGTACACTTGGTATGCTTACTGAAGAGCAAGCGCAAAAACTGGCCGATGCTGGTCTATATGCTTATAACCATAACATTGATACATCTGAAGAGTTTTATGGCGATGTAATTACAACCCGTACCTACGAAGACCGCTTAAATACCATTAAAAATGTGCGCAAGGCAGGTATGACCGTTTGCTCTGGCGGCATTATTGGTATGGGTGAAAGTGTTGAAGACAGAATTGGTATGTTATTTACACTGACTAACTTAACTCCTCAACCGGAATCGGTGCCTATTAATGGTTTAGTGCCCGTTGAAGGAACTCCGCTTGAAAAACAGGAAATAGTGCCTGTTTGGGATATGGTGCGCATGATTGCCACAACCCGTATTGTAATGCCACACACATCGGTACGTTTATCGGCAGGTAGGTTAAGTATGGGTATGGAGGCACAAGCGCTTTGCTTTATGGCAGGTGCAAGCTCTATTTTTGCCGGAGATAAATTGTTAACCACACCAAACCCTTGTTTTAATGAGGATATGGAAATGTTTAACATACTGGGTTTAACACCCAAAGCCGCTT
>DATFTU010000195.1:0-2281 GCA_035261565.1 Bacteroidia bacterium | reverse complement strand
AACAAGGCATGGCTTAAAAGTCGGCTGTTAATACCAAAAACTTTGTGGAAATTATGCGTAATTCGCATCTAAGAGGTAGAATTCTTAACTTTGAGTAGGCAAAAAAGCCATACAGTCCTTTCTATGCTTAACAGTAAGCCTGTTATATTATTTCTCTTTTTTCTATTTTTTGGTACAACCGGATATAGTCAGTTTAAAAATGAAGATGAGTTAAAAAAACAAGCCGCCAAGTATTTTGATGACGAAGAATATGCCAACGGATTTAAATTATACTCGCAATTAGTTTCTAACTACCCAAAAGACCCTATTTATAATTACCGCTTAGGGGTATGTATGTTGTTTACCGATGCTGATAAAAAGAAAGCCATTCCTTTTTTAAAAACGGCTGCAAAAACAGCCAAGGATAATGAAAAAGAAGCTCTTTTTTATTTAGGAAAAGCTTATCATTTCAATTATCAGTTTGATGAAGCCATAAATTATTATACGCAGTATAAAAATATTGCATCGGCATCCATGATTAAGAAATTGCAGGTGGATAGAGAGATACAGGCCTGTAAAAACGGTAAACGCTTATTATCAAACTTAGAAGAGTTGGTTGTGCTTGATAAAAAACAACTTAGCGAAGGAGATTATTTTAGAAGTTACGATTTAAGAAATATTGGCGGGAAGCTTTTAGTAAAGCCAGATGAGTTTAGAAGTGCAGCTGATAAAAAGAAAAAAGATAAATCAATTGTATATCTGCCAAAAAGTAACGACCAACTATATTTCGCCGGTTATGGTGAAAAAGGTGATAACAAAGATATTTATGTAGTAAAAAAATTACCTAATGGCGAGTGGAGCAAACCTGAAAACCTTGCTGCGCCTATAAATACTGAGTTTGACGAAGATTATCCTTTTCTGCACCCTAACGGCCGGGTTTTATACTTTGCATCTAAAGGGCATAATAGCATGGGTGGGTTCGACCTTTTTAAGAGCGAATTAGACCAAGGCACTAATAGATGGAAAGACCCCGTGAACCTTGCTTTCCCCATTAACTCGCCAAATGATGATATTTTATTTGTAACCGATTCGTTAGAAAAAATTGCATTTTTTGCCAGTAGCAGGCAAAGCCCGGCAGGAAAAATTGATGTGTTTAAAATTTTAACAGAAAAGCGCCCGGCAGAATTTGCTTTTATATCAGGTACAGTTTTAAAAAAGGATGCTAACCAAAGTGTACTTGCCAAAATAAAAGTAAAAAATATTGAAACGGGCGAAGATGCCGGATCATTTAATGCAAATGCCGACGGAACGTATTCACTTAAAATACCAAATGGAGGCAAATTTATTTTTACAGTTGAAACTCCAGGTTTTACTACACAATCAGAAGGGGTAAATATTCCTACAGCTTATACCTATGTACCATATAAGCAAGCCATTGGTTACGAAGCACAAAAATTATATATCACTAACTTTTTTGACACCAAAACCGATGATGAAAACAATTACAAAGAATTTTTAGACTTAATTGAGCAAAAATCGAAAATGAATGTGAATGCTGATGATTTTGGAGTAAATCCTGATAATCCTTTGGCATCAAGCGGCAATCAAGCAGTTGCTAATAACAATCAGGCAACCAACAATACCCAAACACAAGAAAATACTAATAACCAAGTTATCAATAATACAAAAACCGAACCGACAAATTCAACCAATCAAACGCCTAATAAAAATGTAAGTAATAAAGAACTTATAAAAATGGCTTATGATGATGCCACCGAGTTGCAACAAAGTGCCGATAGTTTAAAAGCAGACGCAAGCACCGCATTTTCAGCAGCAAATTCTAAAAAAGACCAAGCACTACAAAAAAAACAGGAAGCCGAACAAACTTTAGCCAAAGCTAATGCCGAAACAGATGCCGCTAAAAAACAAGAATTAAACAACGAAGCTGAAAAACGAAAAGATGATGCCGCTTTATATGAGGCTCAATCAACCACCGCCAACAATATTGCAAAACAATTAGAAATTGATGCCAACAATAAACAGCAAGAAGCCAACCTTAACCTGCAATATGCAAAAGCGTTAGAAGAAGCCGAAAAAACCAAAAATAACAAACAAGCCATTGCCAAGCTGGAAGATTTACAAAAACAACTGGAAGTTGCATCGAAACAAAAAAGCAATAGTAATAACTTGCTTGAAAGCATAAAAGCCGATGCCGACAATAAACAAAAAGAGTTACAAAATGCCGAAAAGAACCAGGAACAAATTGCAAGTGATATAACAGATATTACAACCGAAATAAGCA
>DATFTU010000194.1:0-2761 GCA_035261565.1 Bacteroidia bacterium | reverse complement strand
CGTACCGAAGGGTTTGGTAAAGAAGTTCAACGTCGTATTATGTTAGGCACATTTGTACTTAGCGCAGGTTATTACGATGCTTATTATGCCAAAGCACAACAAGTGCGCCGTGTGGTAAGAGATAAAACCTTAGCCATTTTTAAAGATTATGATATTATTTTAATGCCAACTACGCCCGGAGTTGCTTTTGAACATGGTTCTAAAACTGCCGATCCCATTAAAATGTATTTAGAGGATATTTATACCGTGCAGGCTAATATTACCGGAGTTCCCGCAATATCTATACCGGCAGGGGTTAATGAACAAAATATGCCTTTTGGTCTACAGTTAATGGCACGCCCGTTTGAAGAAGAGTTATTGCTGGCTACAGCTAAACACATCTCTGAACTTTAGTCCCTTTTAAAATTTACTTGTAAACAAAAAATCCCGCCGTTTGGCAGGATTCTTTGGTTCAAAAAGTAGAATTAAGTTTAACCCTATTAAATAATAAAACCACTTTTAGTTTAACGAAAGAGGTGGAATTTTACCCTCGTTCAAAAGCTCTGTACATTTCTTTTTATGTGCATCAAAATTACCAAACGCAAGTGCATCAAGCATTTCTGCCCTGCTCATGTTTGGTTGTTTAAATTTTTTACGAATCTCGTCTGAGCAACGGTCAACAAACTGCTCAAAGCGTTGTGGTGCCCAAATATATTCTCTGGTTGCGTCAACTTTAAATTCTTGAGGAAGTTCTCCTTCAATTTTAGCCTTAATCTCTAAGCCGTCGTAAACTTTTGGTAATTTACGGTTATCAAACACAAACGGTTTCGAAATCATAATTACATGTTTCTTGCGTTTTACGTCGATTAACGACAGACCCTGAAAACGTAAACCCTCTTTAGTAAGCGGTTTAAATTTTTTCTGAAAATGATTTAAAATTTCAAACATGGCTATAAATTGGTGGAGTACAAAGATACTGACTATTTATTAACAATTCTATTTATTGGGCTATGTAAAAACCATGTTGGTCTAATTTAAGATTTAGCCAAAGGGTGCTCACAAACTGTTTGTAAGCCGTTAAAAATGTGTTGGTTAAGTGTTAATTAACCAAGTATATACTTTATTTAAAGTAATGTAAAATAATAAAAACCAAATACTTAACTTCTAATTGAGGCTTTTAATTTTTCTTCAAAAACCTTAATTAATTTGTTAGTAGTGTTAGTAATTTGATTGTCGGTTAAAGTGGCTTCGGCATTTTGTAAAGTAAAACTCAAAGCATACGATTTTTTATCGGCAGGAATTTTATCTCCTTCATACACATCAAACAATGATACTTCTTTTAAAAAATTACGCTCGGTTTCAAAGGCCAGTTTTTCAAGCTCGGCATAGGTTACTTTCTTGTCAAGCAATAAAGCTAAATCGCGTTTTACTGCCGGGAATTTAGAAGCCTCAACATAGGTTATAGGCTTAAATGCCAGGCAGTATATAACATCTAAATATAATTCAGCATAAAATACCGGCTGTGTAACGTCAAAGCTTTTTAATACAGGGTTATTTATTACACCCACCATAGCTATTACTTTATTTTTTACCTGATATTGGTAAACTCCCGAAAGGTTTTTATGCTCTGCATTTTGTGCTTTATAAGTAATACCCAATTTGGTAAACACAGCTTCAACGTAAGCTTTTAATGTATAGAAACTTACATCGCCCGGTTTAGGCTGGTGATGGCTGGCATCGTGCTTTTTACCACTGATTACAAGGGCTACTTGCTTTTGCTCGCTGTAAGAAAACTCACCGCTTTGTTTTTTATGATAGGTTTTCCCAAACTCAAATAACTTAATATCCGATGTTTTGCGGTTAATGTTGTAAGCCACGGCTTCTAACATACCATATAACAGTGTAGGGCGTAGTACCGATAAATCGCTGCTTAAGGGGTTAAGCATGGGCACAATATCTTCGTCTTTTTCAGTATATGAACTCTTAGTAAGCGAAGTGCTCATAGCTTCGTAAAAGCCTTGGTTAGCAAGTACTGTTGCAATCTCTGTATCAACTTTATTGGTAATGTTGGGCTGGTTGGTAGACAAAGAGAAACTAATTTTTCCACTTAACTCAACATTGTTCATTCCGTAAATACGCAACACTTCTTCAATTACATCAGCCTCGCGGGTAACATCATATTTGTAGCGGGGTACGTTTAATAGTAAGCCATCTGCACCTTCGGTAACAATTTGTATGCCTACTGAAAGCAAAATGTTTTTAATAGTAGTTCTATCAATAGTTTTACCAATTAAGCTATCGCAGTTTGAATAAGAAAAAGCAACTTTAAACGGCTCAATTTTTTCAGGATATACATCAACTACAGGCGATGAAATTTGCCCACCTGCAATTTCTAAAATAAGATTAGCTGCACGGTTAAGCGCATTTATAGTCATATCGGGGTCTGTGCCTCTTTCAAAACGGAAAGAAGAATCGGTTTTTAACCCTAAATGCTTGGCTGTCTTTCTAACTGAAGAAGCATCAAAGTAAGCCGACTCTAAAAATATAGCCGTTGTTTTATCGGTAACACCACTATGCAAGCCACCAAACACACCGGCAATACACATAGCATTTTTAGCATTGGCAATAACTAAGTCGGTAGCTTTTAATGTGCGTTCAGTTTCATCAAGGGTAACAAATTTTTCTCCTTCTTTCGCATGGCGTACCACAATTTTATTTCCTTCAATAGCGTGCGCATCAAAAGCATGTAAAGGCTGCCCTAATTCGTGTAACACAAAATTGG
>DATFTU010000193.1:0-2159 GCA_035261565.1 Bacteroidia bacterium | reverse complement strand
CGGCTTGCGCGGTGTGTGATGGTTTCTTTTTTAAAGGACAAGATGTTGCCATTGTGGGTGCCGGAGATACGGCAGCCGAAGAAGCAACTTATTTAGCCAAGCTTTGCAAAAAAGTATATATGATTGTACGCAGAGAGGAAATGCGTGCCAGCAAAGCCATGCAACAACGTGTGCTTAACACCCCAAATATTGAAGTATTATGGGATACCGAAACCAAAGAAATTTTGGGTGATAACGGAGTTACAGGTGCTTTGGTATATAACAGCAAAACCAAGCAAGAGCGTAAACTGGATGTAACCGGCTTTTTTGTAGCTATTGGCCATAAACCAAATACCGATATTTTTAAAGACTGGTTAGATATGGATGAAAGCGGGTACATTAAAACCATACCCGGTACCAGCAAAACAAAAATTAAAGGCGTGTTTGCCGTGGGTGATGCGCAAGATAAAGTGTACCGTCAGGCGGTTACAGCAGCGGGCAGTGGTTGTATGGGGGCATTAGATGCCGAACGTTATTTGGCCGAAGCCGGAATTCATTAAAATGTGTACTTTTATAAGATGATTTTAAGGCTACTGAGTATTTTGTTTTTAGTAGGAGGCCCGTTGTTTGCACAGAATAATTTTTCTGACCAGGTTCCGCACTTAAAAAGGTATAAATCAGCCGATGTGGTTGACTCGGCATACGGAATAACGCTTTTTGATAAAATGGCCCCTTCTTTAGGAGGAGATTCACTTAGGTATGATAAAAAAGGGTATAACGCCCAGGGCTGGATTGAAGATTATTACGAAAGCGGAAAGCTTTTACACAAAGGTTTTTATGTAGATGGCGAGTTGCGTGCTTACAAAAACTACTACGAAAACGACCAGATAGAACGTGCTTTTAGGATGATAGATTATAAACACAGTGAGGTTATAGTTTATTACCCGGATGGGAAATTAAAATCACAAATACATTACTATAGTAAGGCTCCGCAAAAAGAAATAGATTACTACCGCAATGGCAATATTGACATGGTGGAAGAAAACTTTGGCGATAACGAATATCTTATAAAGCGAAACTCCTTTTTTGAAAATGGATATGTTGAAACGGTTTTTGAGTTGATTGACAAAAAGAAAAAAACCTACACTCATAAAGATTATTATGAGAATGGCAAAATAAAGGAAGAAGGTATGCTGAAGTTTTATAAAGACCGCAACGACTACCTGAAAGAAGGCGAATGGAAAACTTACGACGACCAGGGCAACCTCAAAAAAACGGAAACTTATCAGGCCGGCGAATTAAAAGGATAATTAATCCGTTTCAATTATAAAATTACCGTGCTTTAATTACCTTTGTATCTAAGTAAACCCTTATGGATTTTTTTAACCAGTTTATATACGAGTTTAAAAAAATTTGTGGCAATTATATTCCGTTTACAAACCCTGTTTTAATTCTTTCACTCGTACTCTTAATTATTTTATTTGCACCTTTAATTTTTCGCCGCCTGCGCATTCCGGGTATAATAGGTTTAATATTGGCCGGAGTTATTATTGGCCCTAACACCCTGCACTTAATTGATAAATCTACCAGTTTTGATTTGTTTAGCAACACAGGTTTGCTCTACATTATGTTTTTAGCAGGGCTGGAGATGGATATGGAAGAGTTTGAACACAATAAACGTAAAAGTATTGTGTTTGGTGCATTCACATTTTTCATTCCTATAACCATTGGTTTTGTTGTGTGCATATATGTGCTGCAATATAATTTTTGGGCGGCACTACTGTTAGCCAGTATGTTTTCTACACATACACTTTTATCGTATCCTATTGTAAGTAATATGGGTATTGTAAAAAACCGTGCTGTGCAAATAACTTTTGGCGGCACTATAATTACCGACTCTGCCGTGCTTATTTTATTGGGCGTAATTACCAATCTTTCTCAAGGCAATTTTTCGGCTAACTATTGGCTTTCGCTTATAATAATGATTGCCGTTTTGGTTATAGGCACTATTTATTTGTTGCCAAAATTAAGCAAGTGGTTTTTTAGAAACCTGGAAGGGCAGGGAGGGTCGCAATACTTGTTTGTTTTATCTATGATGTTTTTAGCTGCCTTTGTAGCTGATTTAGCGGGGGTTAAAGCCATTGTTGGGGCTTTTTTAGCGGGCCTGGCTTTTAACCGCA